>JBLNBY010000115.1:0-6387 GCA_050260295.1 Bacteroidota bacterium | reverse complement strand
GTTGGGCGACCTTTCTCTGGCCCAGCGTCAGATGGTGGAAATCGCCCGACTCCTGTGGCTCGGTGAACAAACTGAGCACCAGCCGGTAATTGTGCTCGACGAGCCCACGACTGTGTTGAGCAAGGAAGAGACGGATACCCTGTTTGGTTTGACAGAAGAGTTGCGCCAGCGGGCTTCGGTCATCCTGATTACCCACCGGATGAGCGAGGTCCTGCAGTACACCGATCGCATCCTGGTCATGCGGGACGGGAAGGACGTGGCCCGCTACGAATCCCGTACGACCACCGAAGGCGACCTGTACAAAGTCATGGTCGGGCGGGAACTAGCGGGCGAGTATTACCACGAGTCCGAACAGATCGAACCTCAGCGCGAAGCGATCTTGCGCCTTCGTGGGCTGTCCAAGCGAAACGTCTATCAGGACGTGGAGTTCGAGGTGCGCCGCGGGGAGATCGTCTCCCTGGTGGGAACCGTTGGGTCCGGCAAAGAGGCTGTCTGCCGGGCCATCATGGGTATCGACCAGCCAGACGCAGGAAGCATGGAGTTCTTGGGCCAGGTGTTTAAGCCCAAGGACCCATCGACCGCGGTTCGGTGCAAGATCGGGTACGTTCCCGAGGACCGGCGTGACGAGGGCTTGGTGCTCTACATGGACATCGCCTCCAACATCAGCTTGTCCAAGCTGGACCTAGTCACCCGTCACGCGCTGCTCAGTCGGTCCGCCGAGCGGAGTCTGGCGAAGGACTGGATCAAGCGTCTCAGAATCCGCACCTCGTCCGAGAACACGCTGTGCGTGAACTTGAGTGGTGGCAATCAGCAGAAGGTGGTCTTGGCCAAGTGGCTGGCGGCCCAGGTGGACCTGCTCATCCTGGACCATCCCACCCGGGGTATCGACGTCGGGGCCAAGGAAGAAGTGTATGCCCTCATCCGGGAGTTGACGCGCCAGCACATCGGTATCATCCTCATGTCCGACACCCTGGAAGAGGACATCGGCCTCGCCAATCGCCTGCTGATCTTCAAGGACGGCCGTCTGGTCAAAGAGATGCCTTCTGCCAAGGGCAGCAAGCCGACGCCGCTGGACCTGATCGAGTACATCGTATAAGAGGTGAAGGGCTGATGCCTGACGCAAGTGTCCCCACGCAAGCTACCGACGTTCAGGAGAAGCCGAACCGCGACTACCGCAGACTATTCGCGACCTATTCGGCGTACTTCTTGTTGGTGGCCCTGGTCCTGGTGATGACGAGCTTCAACCCCAACTTTCTCAACCGGTACAACGTCCAGACCATCCTGGATCAGGTCGCAGTCCTTGTGGTCATCGCACTCGGGCAGATGTTCGTGATCATGCTGGGCAGCATTGATCTGTCCGTGGGAGCGACAGCTTCGCTGGTGAGCGTGATCTTCGCTCTGAGCGTCGCGAGGTTTGGTTACTGGAGTTACGTGTTCGGCCTGGCTGCCGGCCTTTTGGCGGGGTTGGCGAACGGACTCCTGCTGGCCAAGCTGAAGATCCCCTCCTTCATCGCCACTCTGGGGACTCTGGGAATCTTCCGCAGCCTGGCTTTTCTCTTCGCCAACGGGGCTCCGGTGCAGATCCCATATGCCTACTCGAAGTACCTAGGAGTCTTGACTGGTACCACTTTGGGGCTGAGCCGGCTGCACCTCTTCGCCTTACTGGTCCTGGTCGCCTTCTTCGTGGTGGGCCGCTTCACCAAGACGGGTAGGGCCATCAGCGCAATCGGGAGTGCGGAGCGGGCGTCCTGGATCTCCGGGTTGAACGTCGACCGGACCAAGATCATTGCCCTGACTCTCTCCGGCTTGACGGCGGGCATCGCCGGGGTGTTCCTGGCCTCACAGCTGTTGAGCGGCACGCCCTCTGTCGGTCTGCCGTACCAGCTCGAGTCGATTGCCGCCGTGGTCGTCGGTGGGACTGCCCTGACCGGCGGAGTGGGCGGGGTAGTGCAAACGTTGGTCGGTGCTCTGATTATGGCCCTGCTGTCGAATGGGATGAATGTCATCGGGGTCAACATCTACGCCCAGCAGATCGTCACCGGAATTGTCGTGGTGGCGGCGGTGGGGCTGACGCTCGACCGGTCGAAGATTGCCGTGATCAAGTAGCGTCGGATACGGACGCGAACGACGGGAGAGGTGTGGAGAATGTACAAGTATGGGGTGCACGCCTATCTCTGGAGTGCCGAGTTGGACCGGGATATTCCCTGGATCGCCCACAAGGCGAAGGAGTTCGGGTTTGACGCCTTGGAGCTTCCCCTCAATGTCATCGACCGTATAGACGTGAAACTCACCCGCCAGGCGCTGGAGGACGAAAGTCTCCAGTGCACCTGCGTCGGGGGGATCGATCCGGACGCAGACTTGATTAGCGACAGCCCTAAGGAGCGGCAAGCCGGTCTCGACCACCTGAAGCGCTGCATTGACGTCTGTGTCGGCGTGGGCAGCCAGCGGTTCGGCGGGGTCATCTACTCGGCTTGGGGGCGTATCGTCGGGAGGCCGCGCACGCCGGAAGAATGGGAGCGCTCGGTCACCGGACTGCGTCAGGCCGCCGAGTACGCCCGGGTCGCCGGGGTGAAGCTGGGTCTCGAACCGGTCAACCGCTTCGAGAGCTACTTCCTGAACACCACCGAGGATGGCCTTCGCCTGCTGGAGGACATCGGTCTGGACAACGTGGACTTGAACCTGGACACGTTCCACATGAACGTCGAGGAACGGGACTTCTACGGGGCCATCAAGGCGGCGGGCTGCCGCCTCGGCCACTTGCACACCAACGAGAACGACCGGGGTACGCCCGGGAAGGGCCACGTCGATTGGGTGGGAGTGTTCCGGGCCTTGCAGGAGATCGGCTACCAGGGTCACTTGGTCATCGAGTCCTTCGTACCAGGTATTGGAGGCATCGCAGAGCAGTGTGCCATCTGGCGCCAGCTCGCCCCCGACGGGGATTACCTGGCCCGGGAAGGGCTGAGGTTCCTGAAGGAGACGGAGGCGCGGGTGGCAGCAGGAGGATGAGATTCGTGCTGCCGTTCGTACGACACGTCGACCCTGCCAGCCATCTGCTGGTGGACCCGCAGAACCGGATCGTCCGACGGGTGAGCGACATGCGGGGGATGTACGGCGATGCCGCAGCGGAGGCGGAGTTGGTCGCCAACGGGGATCCCGTGCTCTACGACATGTTGGAGGGCGACGCCCTGAACACCCCGGGCGACTTAGCCTTCTGCACCACCGTCCTCCATCCGGGGAAGGTCGGCGACGAGTATTTCATGACCAAAGGCCACCTGCATGTGCTCCGGGACCGCGCAGAGGTGTACTACATCCTCGCTGGCCGGGGGGCGCTGGTCTGTGAGACGCCGGAGGGTGAGGTCGACGTGCGGGAAGTGGGCGCCGGGGATGTGTATTACGTGCCCGGCGGCTGGGCCCACCGCACCGTGAACGTAGGGGCGGAGGACCTGGTGTTCTTTGCCATCTACCCGGCTGAAGCGGGCCACGACTACGCCTTCATTGAGGAAAGAGGGTTTCGCAAGCGCATCGTGGATGACGGGCAGGGCGGCTGGAAAGCGGTGGAGTAGGCTACCCGTCCGTGTCTCAAAACCGAACTGCGGGAGGATGAACGAGATGAAAGTGGTGAAGGTAAACGAGTTGCCGATCTATGAAGCCGATCCCCCTTACACTCGCCGGAACAAGATCATCGTCGACGCGAGCGACGGGTGTGTCGGGGCCTCGATGGGGATCGGGATCTATCGCAAGGGTGAGCGGGCGCTCATGCACACCCACGAGCACGAAGAGGAGATCATCTACTTCACCGGGGGCAAGGCCCGGGTCACGTTGGCGGACGGCCAGGTCTTCGAGTTCGGGCCGGAGACCGTGATCTACGTCCCCGCCGGGGAGGCTCACCTCCTGGAGAACGCCGGCGACGACGAGCTGCGCTTCATTTTCGTGTACACGCCGCAAGGGCCGGAGGCCGGCATCAAGAAGTGGAAGGTCGTGGGTTGAGCTGTGGCTGACCAAAGGCGCGTGGTGATCACCTCCAGTTCGGTCGGCAAAGTCAGCGAGGCGCCCTTCAAGATCCTCAAGGAGGCCGGGTGTGAAGTACTGGCCGACGAGCGGGGGCCATTCCGCGGGGAGAAGCTGGTTCAGGTGCTGTCCCGAGGGGAGGCGGTCATCGTCGGGCAAGATGAACTGAACCGGTCTGTGCTGGAGGCGTTGCGCGGCCGCCTGCGGGTGATCGTGAAAAACGGCGCCGGCGTAGACAACATCGACCTGGAGGCAGCCCGGGAGTGCGGGATATCCGTCGCCAACGTGCCGGCGATGAACGCCGACGCGGTGGCGGAGTTCGCCGTCGGGCTGATGCTGGCCGCCGCCCGAAAGATCCCACAAGCGGATCGGGATCTCAGGGCGGGCAAGTGGTCGCGGTTCTACGGGCTTCAGTTGACGGGGAAGACCTTCGGCATCGTGGGGTTCGGGCGCATCGGGCAACTGGTGGCGCGCAAGCTCAGAGGCTTCGATCCGGTTCTACTGGCCTACGACCCGTATCCCAACGAGCAGGCGCTGGCCGAACTGGGAACGCGCCTCGTGGGCCTGGACGAACTCCTGAGTGCGTCCGACATCGTTTCCCTGCACCTGCCACTGACCGAGGAGACCGCGGGGCTGCTCGGCCGCGAACGGCTGGCCCTGCTGAAACCAGGCGCCCTGCTGGTGAACACCGCCCGCGCCGGCGTCGTCGAACCGGAGGCCTTAGCCGAGGCGTTGGCGAGCGGACGGCTCGGCGCGGTGGCGGTGGATGTCTTCGCTGCCGAGCCGTCGGATCCGGCCGACCCGCTGCTGCACTCCGACCGGACGGTCTGTACCCCGCACATCGCCAGCTATACTTACGAAGCGATGGAGGCCACTAGCGTTCAGGCGGCGCGCAACATCGTGGACTTGCTGGAGGGGCGGCCGTGCCCCTTCGTGCTCAAGTGAGGCCGCCGGGACTTCACAAGGCTACCCTGTTCGGGGGCAGGAGGAGAGGAAGATGGGCGGATCGTCAATGTTCAAGGGCGTCGTCACCGCCTTGCTCACGCCCTATGACGAGCAAGGCGCAGTGGCGGAAAAGGCCCTGCGCAAGCACGTAGACTTCCTGATCGAGGCCGGGGTGCAGGGGTTGTACCCCTGCGGCTCGGCCGGCGAAGGGATTGTCCTTCCGGTGGCCCAGCGCCAGCGGGTCGCCGAAATCGTGCTGGACCAGGTGGGCGGGCGGATTCCTGTGATGATGCACGTGGGAGCGGTTTCCACCGAGGATACGGTGGAACTGGCCCGACATGCCAAGAACCTCGGGGCGCAAGCGATCGGAGTCGTTGCGCCCTGCTTCTACACTTACGGGCCGGAGCAGTTGGCGAGGCATTTCAGGCTGGCCGCAGAGGCGGCTGCACCGCTGCCGGTGTACCTCTACAACATTCCGGGAAACGCCAAGAACGAGGTCACGCCGAAGCTGGCGGCCGAACTGGTGCGGACGGTGCCGAACATCGTCGGGATCAAGGACTCGAGCAAGAGTATCGCCAAGCTGATGGCGTTTGTCGAGACCTTGGGCGAAGAAGCCGAGATTCTGGTTGGCAGCGACGATCAACTCCTGCCGGCGGTGGCAGTGGGGGCCAAGGGCATCATCTCGGCGCTCTCCAACGTCATCCCGGAGATCATGGTCGCACTCTACGAGGCCTCGGCGGCGGGCGATTGGGCCAAGGCCCGCAAACTCCAGGCGGACGCGAACGCGGTGCGCAACCTGCTCAAGTCCGGCCCGGACATCGCCAGCTACAAGTTCGCCGTCCGGTGGCGGGGCAACGAGGAATTCCGCGGCATGCGTGGTCCCTTGACCGACGTTAGCTCGGAGGACGAGGCCCAGCTGCGGGCGGGGCTTGAGGCGGCCGCCGCCAAGGGCCTGATAAGACGCCGGAACGGCTGAAAGGAAAGGGTGACGGGCGGACATGGCCAGACTCTTCGGACGGACGTACACGCGTGCAGAACTCCTCGAGCGGGTGGGCGACATCACCCAGGTGGCGGGCGCCAGGTCCTTCCTCTTTCGGGATGGGCGGGCGGCCGGTCTGGAGGCCATCCACGTCTACAACGGCTCGGGACTGGAGTTTGACATCCTGGCCGGGCGGGCCCTCGATCTGGGTCAGGCGTGCTATCGGGGCGTTTCCCTCGCCTGGCGCTCGCCGGTAGGCGACGTGACGGCGCCCTACTACGAGCCGGAAGGGCTTGGGTGGTTGCGGTCTTTCGCTGGTGGGCTGCTGGTGAGCTGCGGTCTGACCTTCTTCGGGGCCCCGGAACGCGACCGGGGAGAAGACCTTGGACTGCACGGACGGGTAGGGAACCTTCCGGCAGAGGAGGTGTCCGTCCGCACCGGCTGGGAGGGCGACG
>JBLNBY010000114.1:0-3582 GCA_050260295.1 Bacteroidota bacterium | reverse complement strand
CTACAGCGAGGGGGTAGCCGACCGCTACAAGGAAGCAGCAGCCCGGCTGATCCGGGAAGGTGGCCTACGCTTGGTGGTAACAGGTCATACCCACATCCCCACCCTCTGCGACTTTGGCCCCGGTATCTACTGCAACACAGGGTCATGGGCGTTCCGCCGCTATCCCCCCACCTTCGCCGCCGTCGACGACGAAACCGTGAGACTGGTCAACGCCAGTACCCTGCGGCCGCTCGCCAAAGCGCGCCTCCACGCGAACACCAAGCCGGAAGCCACCAAAAGCAGGACGGCCGTGGCGCTACCATTGGCCACGGCTCACGAGCCATAACCGAGGCCAGCTGGCTTGAGACGCCAGGTCTCCGCCGCCGCAATACTCTTCACCTGCAACAGCTTCTCCTGGACAACTGCCCAGAAAGCCCCCTGGGCGGGGCTGGTTTGGGGTTGGGGTTGAGATTGAGATTGAGACTGGGACAGAGGCAAGGATTCGATCAAGGATGTCACATTCCGCTCCAGCCTGTACCACTCGACGTAAGTCGTCAGCCTGGCTGCGACCTGGCGCAGGGCCAGTATCCGGCTGAAGTAACTGGAGGCGCTGGCGAGTTCATCCGCAGAAAAGCCGGCAACATCCGGGCTTTTCTGCACACCGTTCACCAGCGTAGCCAGCTGATCGACGACCGCGCGTGCCCCCTTTGCGGGCGCAACCACCGGATCTACCGCCGGCTGGCGGAATGCCCCCTCCCGCAAGAGTCGCCAGTGCTCAAGCCGCAGGTGCGGATAGGCGAAGACCCGATACCCGGCTGCTCCCTGCTGTTGAACGACACGCATCTCCTGCAGTAATCCCAGGGACCCCCAGGGCGACTCGTCGATGGAGAGGATCGAGAGGCTGGGAGCAAGCATCGCCCGCCCCTGGGCGAGTTGGGCGACGTTCGTCATTTCCCGCCGCAACACCGCCGGGCTGCCGGTGTAGGTCAGGGGCGACAGAATGGTGGGAATCCGCCGCTCGACCCAGACGGGCCAGTTCTGGTGCAGGAGTAGCGCTTGTTGGTACGTGCCACCGCCCCAGGGAGCAGCGATGGGAGCAACCGAGACGGCCAGGCCCGGGCGCTCCTGGCGGGCTGCGCCGACGACCCGGAAGAGGAGGCTCGAGATGATCTCCTGGCGGAAAGCATTCCACGCCTGGTACTCCGCCGGCAGATCCTCCGGGCGAAAGTCGGCACTCGCCCGGCGGCCGGACGGTATCGGTTTCAGGGTACGGGGATCAAACCCGTAGAGGCTTTGGAATTGCTCCAGCGTTACCGGGTCGTAGCTGTAGTCAAGGTCTGTGCCATAGTTGTTTGGATAGCGAACGTAGTCGAACTGGAGTCCGTCGATCTCGTAGCGCCGGGCAAGGTCGGCTATCTGATTGGCGAGAAAATCACGCACCTCTGGGTGAGCCGGATTGAGCCAGACGAAATTGTAGGGAACTGTCTGCAGCTTCCCGTCCTGATTCACCGCCGCCCACTCCGGATGGCGGGAGACTACCGGCCCAAGCTCTCCCGTGGCCGTGGCAAAGAGCAGCTTGATCCAGGGGAAAACCGCCAGACCTTCTTCATGGGCCGCGACGATCAACTCCTGCAGGGGATCACGCCCGGCTGCGGCCAGGTCGGGAGCCTGTTCGCCCCAGGGTGACGGGTAGATCAGGTAACCGTCATCCCGCAGCGTCTCCACGAAGATGGCATTGAAACCCGCCCCCCGGGCGAGGCGCGCCAGAAACCCGATCTCACCTTCACTCGCAGCCAACCGTGAGAACGATGAGGCGTCCACGGCCAGGATGCGGATCTCCACGCCCCGGGACGGCATCAGGCCTACATAGAGATCCGCCAGATCAGCCTCGAGACGATAGATGGCAGACTCCACCGGCTGGCGCAAACCCAGGCTCTCCTCAATCGCTCTTGCTCTGGTTTCTACTTCCTGGACCTGCTGGACGAGCTCTTGCCAGGAGTCCGACACCTCGCCGGTCATCGCCCGCACCGGGGCTTGCGCCGCCATCTCCCGGATCTCGGGCAGGAGCCCTCTGATCCGTTCCCAGGCTGCGGCGGCCTCGGGTGCGATGGCGTTGACGCCGGTTGCCGGCGCGCTCCCTTGTGCAGCCGCTGAGTTAGACGCGGCAAGGACTATGGGAACGGCCGCGGGAACGGGGGTGGCAATCTCCACCCCCCCCCCGACCAGGGCAAGCCACAGAAAAAGCGACAGCTTCCCCATTATTTGCGTGCCCCCGAAGCCGGACGCTTGGCCCAGTAGTTGTCGAGAATCGTCTGAACTTGGCTGTTGATGTTCTTCAGGGCGTTCTCAGGCTCGATCGAACCGCCCAGCGGGGCATACAGACCGTTGATGACGGTATTATAGATATCCATGTGAACTGGCAGCACTGGAAAAGCCACGTCATCGCCCAGATACTTGATGATGAGCGGCCAGTTGTTGCCGATCTTCTTCATATACTCCGGATTCAGGTTGAACTGGCGGACGGAAGCAGGCCGCCCCTGCTGGAGCATGAAGTATCCAGCACCCCGTTCATCGGCGGTCAGGAACTTGAGGAAGAGCCAGGCAGCCTCTTGCTTCTCCGGCGACAATCCTTTCGGTATGGCGTATCCCCACCCCCACTGGAAGCCGGCAATGCCCCGCGACTTCGAGTTGGGGTTGTTTTCGTTGTAAGGAGCCGGCATTACGCCCCAGTTGAAGTTCTTGGGCGCTTGGTCCAGGATCACGCCGATGACGCTGGGGTGCCCGCTGATCATCGCCTGCTTGCCCTGGACAAAGGGACCGGCTGGAGTTGTACCGGCCCGGAAGGCATCGATGGCCGCCGGCCCGCCCAGCGCTTTCTGGTTGAGGTCGATGGCGACGAACTTCAGGGCGTCGATAGCCTGCTGGCTGTCGAATACCGCCCGCCTACGGTCGTCCGTGATGATCTGCCCGGCGTTGGCATACGTCATGTGGACTACCATCGGGGGATGGGTATCGATCGCCAGCTGGGTCAAACGGCCCTGGGCGTCAGCCCGGGTCAGTTTCTTGGCAGCTTGCTGGAAGGTACGCCAGGTGACCGGAGGGTGGTCCGGATCGAGTCCGGCCTCTTCGAACAGGCTCTTGTTATAGAAGTACATGCTGCCCTCTCCCGAGACGCTCGGCAGCGGCAGGCTCCAGAGTTCATCGTCCCATATGAAAGCCTGTACCTCGGCCGCAAAGAACTCCTTCAGGTCCATCTTGTCCCGCTGAACGAACTGCGTAATCGGAATGATCGCCCCCATGTCGGAGAGGGCGGCAATCTCCTGCCGCAAGGCCATGGTGATCTCCGCCGGAGCGCCGGCTGCGTAGGCAGCCATCACCTTCGCGCTCCGGTCCGCCCATCCCTGTACCTCGTTTCGCACATCGATCCAGGGATACTCGGCTTCAAAACGCCGGATTACCTCGTCCATCCATTCCTTGCGGTAGGTATCCCACCAGTTCCAGAAACGGATGACCACCTTCTGTTTGGTCGAGGTCGAAGCCGGTTGCGTGGCCGCTCCCCCTCCCCCGCTCGCCGCCCAGGCAGCAAGGGTGGTCCCCCCTACA
>JBLNBY010000113.1:0-2714 GCA_050260295.1 Bacteroidota bacterium | reverse complement strand
CCCTGCCGATGTCGATCAACCGAACTTGTACTGGACGCCGAACCCACCCCGCGGGTAGCGCCAGTCGATGTTGTCGAAAGGACAGCCGATCCGGCAAGTACCGCACTCGAGGCAACCCTCGAAGGCAATGGTAATCCTTTCGTCTTCCCACTTGTATACCTCTGCCGGGCAAAACCACAGGCAGGGCTTGTCCTTGCACCCCAGGCAGACGTCGGCGTCCTTGATGTTGAGATGGGACTCTTTGTCAGCCTTGAAGCGAGTGGTAAACAGCTTCCTCTGCACATCGACATCGGGCACGGCTACTGGTACATTGCTCATCCCAATGCCCTCCACATACGGTACGCGTCGCCAAGCAACGCGGTGACCGGACGTTCTTTCAAGACCTGGCGGAAAATCCGCTTCTCCTTCTGCCGCTTTGGCACCCCATCTACCGTCAGGAACTCCTGCAGTGCCCGGTTGAGCAGCCCCGGATAGGTGCCGAGGAACTGCGGGCTCTGCTCGATGACCGGCGTCACGTGCCGGTACTGCCGCAGGTCCTGCAACACGAAGCTGTGTTCCAGCTTCTCGCGGTAGACCGCAAGCTTGCGTGCGCTGAAGTCGCCGGCCTTCGCCGCCTCGACCACGGTTTCGGCCGCGAGACGCCCGGAGGTGACCGCCAGGTTCGAACCCTCCCGGTGAACGGCGATCACCATCCCGGCGGCATCGCCGCATACCAGGAAGCCATCGCCGTAAAGCGGCGGCATCGCCTCGTAACCACCCTCGGGTATCATGTGGGCCATGTACTCCTTGATCTCACCGCCAGCGACCAGCGCGGCGACCGCCGGATGCTGCTTGAAGCGTTCCAGGAGCTGATGCGGGCGGATCCGCCGCCGCCGGAAGTCGCTGATCATCGCCCCCAGACCCACCGAGAGTGAGTCCTTGTTGGTATATATGAAAGCGTTGCCCACCATGCCCAGGGTTGGATCGCCGAACAGCTCGATGACAGCCCCCTGATCCCCCTGGATTTGGAATCTATTCTCAATAACCTCCCGGGGCAGGGAGATCACCTCTTTGACCGCTACCGCCATCGTATCGGCCCCCGGCTTGGGTTTGATCCCCGACGCCTCGAGCACCAGGGTGTTTGCACCCTCGGAGACAATCACGACGTCGGCCAGCAACTCGCCGTCCGGACGATCGGTCTCCACGCCGATCACCCGGCCGGCACTGTCACGCAGGAGCTTTGTGACCACCGTCTCGGTGATCAGGAGGGCCCCCTGCTTGACTGCCTGCTGGGCGTACCAGCGGTCGAACTTGGCCCGCAACACGGTAAAAGCGTTGTAAGGCGCCTTGTCGTGTTCGCTGTTGCGATGACCAAACTTGACGGCGCTATCCTCGGACAACAGCCACCATTGCTGATCGATGACGTGCCTCTCCACCGGCGCCTGCTGCCAGAAGCCGGGGATGATCTCGTCGAGCATCTGGCGGTAGAGCACGCCACCCATGGTGTTCTTGGTTCCCGGCTGCTCGCCCCGCTCGATCAGCACCACCTTCAGCCCATCCCGGGCCAGGCAATAAGCGGCGGTGATTCCCGCGGGGCCGGCACCCACGACGATTGCATCGAACTTCTCAGGCATGCACACCGCTCCCATCTACCCGCCGGCTCATGGCCGGCTGGCTCACACATACGCAATATGACGGCCCGGCCTCAGCCTGCCTGTTTCTGCGGCATCTGCGGGAGGTCAGCCGCCCCCGCCAGCTTCTCCTTGCCAGGCGTTGCTGCGGCGGCAGGAAGAGTATCCATACCCGCCTGAACCGGGCGAACTCCCTTACGCTTCAATTCGGCTATCATAGCCGGTATAACTTCGTACAGGTCACCCACGATCGCGTAGTTGGCAATGCGCATGATGGGCGCTTGCGGGTCTTTGTTGATCGCCACGATCACATCCGACGTCTGCATTCCCACCAGGTGCTGAATGGCACCGGATATTCCGGCCGCGATGTAGAGCCGCGGACGAACGGTTTTGCCCGTCTGCCCCACCTGGTGATCGGGGCTGATCCAACCTGCGTCGACGCAAGGACGGGTAGCCCCCACGACGCCGCCGAGGAGATCGGCCAGCTCCTGCAGCAGCGAGAATCCTTCCGGCCCGCCCAGGCCGCGGCCGCCAGCAACGATCACCTGTGCATCCTGAAGGTGAACTGTGCTCCCACCCTCGTGGATGAACTCCAATACCCGGGTGGGGATGGTCTCTTCCCGCAGGTCGACCTTGACGTTAACCATCTCTCCCGTCCGGGTCGGGTCAAAGGGCCGGGCGGCGAAGACCCGCGGCCGCACGGTGGCCATCTGTGGCCGATGATCACGGCAGAGGATCGTGGCCATGATCGAACCGCCATAAGCCGGACGGCTGGCTTCCAAGAGCCTTTCCGCCTTGTTGATGGCCAATTCCGTGCAATCAGCGGTCAAACCGGTAGCCAGGTCGGTTGCGACCGATCCGGCCAGATCGCGCCCGAGCGTGGTAGCCCCCATGAGCAGGATCTCGGGCTTGTATTCCCGGACCAACCCCACTAGCACCTTGGCGTACGGCACATTACGGTAGCGGCCCAAAACCGGGTCATCGGCCAGATAGACCAGATCCGCCCCAAACCCAATGGCCTGCCGGGCCACTTCCGTGACATTGTGTCCCAGGACGAGGGCCGAGAGCGGAACCTTCAGGTCGTCGGCGAGCTCACGTCCCTTG
>JBLNBY010000112.1:0-3677 GCA_050260295.1 Bacteroidota bacterium | reverse complement strand
CGTCGCCGGCTGGAGCAGCGGCGGATTTGATCACCTGTACCCCGAGTATTATCCCGACCTGTCCCTCGGCACCGTCATGGATTTCCTCGACGGGGTGCGGCAGATACGCCGCTGCGGCGGTCAGGTCACTTTCTATACCAATGCCGCTCTCTTCGGGACCGACTCCCATTACCACCCCACCCTGGGTGATAGGTGGGCCGTACGAAACCATGACCTATCTCCCGTGCGGCTTCACTTCTTCAACAAGGACTTCACGGTGAACTGCCGGGGCGTCGCCGGTTACCAGCGGCAGATCATCGATACGGTCCGCTGGCTGGCGGGTGAGGCCGGAGCAAGCGGCGTCTACCTGGACTGCTACGCTGCCATTGGTCCCTACCCGTGCTTCTCCCCTGAACACGGCCATCCGCACCCATTCACGTGGAATGCCGACGCGCGGCAGCTGTTACAGGAACTGAACGATATCCTAACCCAACATCGCCTCGATCCTTTTCTCATGATCGAAGGCTGCGGCGACCTCTACGGGCCCTATCTGTCGGCGGTTCTCATCCACGGTTGGTATTACGCCTACTCATACCCGGAGATGTACAGATACACATTTCCGGAGTTCCTCACGGTAGACATGGTTTACCCCGCCCACGGCCAGCGCTTCCGGGCGCAGGGCATATCCGACCTGGCCTACGATCAGTTGCATCGGGCGCTGATACTGGGCTGCATCCTCTGGTTTTACGACCAGGAGGATGCCCGCTTCTGCAACTTCCGCACGGACCCGGAGATGTGGGCATACATCCGCCAATTGCTCAAACTGCGGGCGATGGTCCGGCCCTTCCTGCAGCACGGCGAATTCCTGGACGACGAGGGCATCGAGGTTGTGTTCACGGGGCAGAGCAATGACTCTGCCCGGGCCGAAGTTCAGGAGCGTACCCGGACCGAGGGCCAGAAGGATGCCCAGACCATCTGGAGGCCCTACACAGGTCAGCCGGTGGTGGTAAAACGATTCCACCTGCAGCAGCCTGCTCCAGTCACCGAGGCAGCTACGGAACTCCCAATCACTACCGGAACGCTCCTGGCAGTCTGGCGGCGTGGAGTTGAAACTCTTCCGCCGCCCAAGACGCCCGGCGAAGTGGAAGTGGCCGCCAACTCACTGGGCAACTCGGAGGCAAAAGGGTTCATTCGGCTGCGCAGCGGAGTGCGAGAATACAGTTCACCAAAAACACACAAGCCGGAAGCCTGGCTGCTTACAGCAGGTAGTACCCATTTTGAACCGTGGCCGGTAGAACTCCAGACCGACGGGTGCGCCCCCAGCGGGAACGTGCTCGTACTCCCTCTACCCCCATCGCCGATCGCGATGATACTGGTGGAGGAGTGATGAAACAGGAAGCTGAAGAGTAACTTCACAACACGGCAAGCAAACCAATAATATGGAGATGTAGCGGAAAGTTACGGAAGCACCTAAGTTGGGGCAGAGTATCCGAGGGCTGCGGGGAAACGGAGGTGCAGTAGATGGACTTTCCGTATGCCACACTGTCCCTGGTCGCAAGCCTAACCGTCACGAGCCTCTGGTTCATCGACTCGGTCGTGCTCTGGTGGCGTGCGCGCGTCTATGAAAGGCTGTTCCGCTGGGGAGTTCTTCTCCTGCTCCTGGGTGCTCTCTTCCTGCCCGCTTGGCTGTCCGGTTCAGCACCCTTGTTGCTTTACTATGTCCCGGTTTCGCTGGCAGTTGCCTGGGCCATCTGGTTCCGCAAGCTTCGCCGGCGGGTGCAACGTTTGCTTCCCGATCAGGTCCTCTTTCAGTGGACCACCCTCCCATCGTTTCTGCTGTCAGGAGCACTCTCGGGTGCAACCCTCTTTCTTGCATTTGCCACCGCCCGTAGGTTTCAGAACGTGACGACCTTCGCCGGCTTCTTGCTGGCCGCAGCCACCCTGGGTGCACTTCTGGCGGGCATGAAACGTCAGGCCCGCTTGCGCCAACCGCACATGATGTTCTGCTTCTCGCGGTACAGTGTCGAAGGCGAAGCACACCTTACCCCGGTGGGGATATACGCCGATGAGGGTATCGCCTTCTTGCTCATCCTACCCCTCCAACTCTTCCTAGGATATTACGCCATCTTCGGCCCGATCCTGATGTGGATCGTCTACCTCATCTGGTCGGCCCTGCAGGCGTCCTGGCTGCGCTGGATCGGTTCGGTTGACGA
Organism: Bacteroidota bacterium; assembly: GCA_050260295.1. Taxonomy (GTDB): domain Bacteria; phylum Bacillota; class Limnochordia; order Limnochordales; family DUMU01; genus DUMU01. Next base: position 1,485 of record JBLNBY010000112.1, on the reverse strand, counting down.
CGACCATCGCATGCTCGCCCTGGCACATGAATTGATCCTGCGGGATGACAGCCTTAGCCGCTGGCTATCAAAGCTCAGTATCCGGATCGAACCAGCCAGCAGGACTCTCAGGGTGTCTGGCAAGCTTCCGAGCTTGACCTTGCGCCATTCACTCGCCAAGAAGCTGTCGGCTTTGGGAACGGTGGACGTCGATGAGATCCACATCGATCCCAGGCTGCAGCCGGATCCCTGGCGGCAGTTGGCCCTGGAGACCTCTACCCGGCACTGAAGTGCCGCTGGGGAGCTGCTGGTGCGGTGCCCCGGTAAGGTGATGCTGCTACGTGGGTGTTACACTTGCGCCCCGGACATGTCACTCGGCTGCTACAACGAGATGCTTTTTGTCACATGGGTGTGACATTTTACGATACGCGTAACACCCGCGCTCCAAGTGGTCTTCATGCTGTGTCGCATGTGTGTTGCGCTTTCGACCATCGCGGGACGGCGCTTGGCCCGGGCGTATCGCCGGTGCAACAACTCTCCCCTCATCGCTGTCGCACCGGCGCTTCATGGTGGCAGTCGGAGACCGGATGGTCACATGGGTGTGACATGGCTGGAGAAGGGCGAGACACACTGATGTTACAGACCCTTGGGTAGGCGCGGGGTCGGCCGGTGCCGGCGAACCTCAGACTGTGAACGGCGCGGGCTCGCAATCGAGCCCGCCACGTTTCTTACCGCTTGGCCCGGGCCAGCTTGGCATCCAATAGCCGCCACTGCTGATCCAGAATCTTATTCACTTGCTCCGTTGCCGCCTTCATCGCCACGTCGACCGCCTTGGCTCCCAGTACCGCCTGCATGATCTGGGAGTCAGCAGCGGTGGTCCACTGCGACCAGCCGGGGGTGAACTGCAGGTCATAAGTGTGTGGCGTAGTCACCTGCAGCAATTCGCCCAGGCGACGCGGAGCTTGGTCCGGGATCAGGAACTCCCGGGAGTAAGCCGCCGATTTGAGGGCGGGAATGCCCTGGCGCTTACGGGCAATGATGCTCTGCGCCGTCGGCCCGGCCAGGAATTTGACAAACCGCCAGGCAGCTTCCTGCTGCTTGCTCTGGCTGCTGATGGCAAAGCCGACGAAGTTGGTTTCCGAAGCAAAGCGCTTCCCCTTCGGCACGGGGGCGATATCCCAGCGGAACTTGGCATTCCCCAGGATGGTCGGGATACCGATGGGAACGAGAGCATACATCATGGCTGCCTTTTCGTCGGCAAAGCTCTGGAACGTATAAGGCACTTCTGAACCCGGGATCGACCGGTCCTTCTGATAGAGCCCCGCCAAAAACTCGATCGCCTCGATCGCCGCCGGGGCATCCAGAATCGCCCGGCGCTTGTCGTCGCTCAGAGCCCGCGTTCCGTTTTGCAGCAGGAAGTTCACCCACGACGTCTGGCCGTTGCCGCCGATGAAGAGGTCGAGCATCAGACCCCAGCGTTTCACCTGGTCACCCGAACGGACGGTC
>JBLNBY010000111.1:0-5436 GCA_050260295.1 Bacteroidota bacterium | reverse complement strand
ATTGGCCGATGCCGTGGTTGACATGAACCACATAGTCGCCCTGGGCCAGATCCAGGGGGTTGTGGAGTCGCCCTGCACCCTGCCCCGCCCCCGCCGGGCGCCGGCTACGGCGACGGGACAGCCGGCCGATCAACTCCTGGTCGGTCAGCACCACCAGGCGGGCGGTGGAAAGCTCGAAGCCCCCGCCAAGTCCCAACTCGACGCCGACGGCCTGCCCGGCCGGAAAGTCCGCCGGAATGTCAGCCACCGCCGGGATCACCATTCCCTCCTCGCGCAAAGCCGTAAGCAGCCTCTCGAGCCGCCCGGACTGGGAGAGAGCCAGCACGACCCGATAGTCCTGCTGCTGCCACTCTTTCAGCGAAGCCACCACCATACCGGCATTCCCGCTGAAGGGATCGGGTGAACGGCTGGTGACGCTCTGCGAGACCGCTGGCTGCATGCCGGGAGCGTGCCGCCCAAGGGAGGAAAGATAGACGAGGGGATGGCGCTTCAGCCCGGCCAGCAGGCGATCCCAATCGCCATACCCTTCCAGAGCCGACGGCAGCGCCGCTCCCCGAAGCAGCGCTGAAGCATGGGCCTGCGCCTGCTCCTTGGCAAAGGTCCGGCTCTGCTCGGCCAGGCGCGCCGGCTCGACCAGGAAGACCGACCCGGCGGGAAGGTAGGCAGCCAGGGAATCAAGCCTGGGGAAGAAGTAGGGCCGGTACTGTTCATCACCGGCAAACCCGGTTCGCTCCCGGAGCTGCTCCTGATGGCGGGCAAACCGGGCGGCCATGGCCGCCGCCGCTCCCTCGGCCCCCTCGGCCCGTAGCCGGCGCAGCTGCTCTTCGACGTCACGGGTTGCCCGTTCCAGCGCTGCTTCCAGGTCGTGTTCGGGGAAGATGGTCTCCCGGGCCGGCAGTAAGGTAACCGCTTCACGGGTCTCGACGGATCGCTGGCTTTCCGGATCGAAGACACGCAGACTATCGACTTCAGTTCCAAAGAATTCGATACGGAAGGGTAGTTGCACCCCGGGCGGGAAGATGTCGAGGATGTCGCCGCGAATGGCAAACTGGCCGGGAGCGGTCACCTGGGGGATACGCTCGTACCCCCATTCCACCAGCCGGCCGGCGAGCAGCCCCATCCCCAGATCGCCCATATCTTTACCCGTCTCCAAAACCAGTACCTGGCGCAGATAGTACTCGGCCGGCAGCAGCGGTTCGAGCAGGGAGGTTACCGGAGCAACCAGCAGGAAGGGATCCTTGTGCAGGAGCCGGGCCAACACCTGCAGACGCCGTTCACGCACGGATAGGGGTGCCCTCGTCTCTTCCCACGGCAGCACTTCCAGGGGTGGAAATAGCTCTACCTCTGCCTCACCCAGAAGGTTGGCAAGGTCGTCAGCCATCTTTTCCGCCTGGGCCATGCCGGGCATGACAACCAGCACGGGCCGGTGAGGAGCATGCTCGGCTGCCAGACGCCGGTAAGCGGTAGCTACCAGGACGGGCTGGGCCGCCCCCACCAGTCCGGTAATCTCTTCCTCACCCAAACCGCTGCGCAGACCCCGTTCGAGCCACTGGTACTCACCGGTACGAGCAATCAGTTGCAGAAGACCGTTTGCCGCCACTCTCCACTCCCCGCCTCAGCGCCTCAGTATAGAAGACAGCATGGACGGCAACAGAAGACAGCCTCATGGACGACACCTGTCCAACGACGGCCGTATGCTGGGCAACAGCGAAAGCCCGGCCGGCAGCACACCCGGGTAGTAACCCAATAACCTCCCTGTGCACTGCCTCGACCAGGCAGTCCGGCACGATGCTCTTATGCCCCCTGTATGCAGCTTGACGGGCCTCAGACCCCCGGCCCAAAGGCCAGCTCAAATCAAACTCAAACCAACGCCTCCGGCCGCCGCTGGTTAAACCGGGTCATGGCCACGTCGATGCCTTCCGTGGCCCACACCAGCACCGCCCGGGCCGCCTCATCGGCCGCCGCCGCAAACACCTGCTGCTCCGCGGTCGCCAACGGAGCAAGGACGTAGTCGACTACACTCATCCCTTCCGGCGGCCGGCCAATTCCAACCCGGAGCCGGGGAAAGTCACTGCCCACCGTCGCGATGATGGACAAAAGTCCCCGGTGGCCGCCAGCACTCCCCTTGCCGCGCAAACGCAGCTGGCCGGGCGGAAGATCCAGGTCGTCGCAAACCACCAGCAGATCGTCGAGTCCGACCCGCTCTGAGGAGAAAACGGGACCAACGGCCAGTCCGCTGGCATTCATGTATGTCAGCGGCTTGACCGAGAGTAACCTGACCTCGTCGCCGGTCGTGCTGCGGTAGCGACCCCAGGCAGTGAGGGCATTCTCCCTTTCCTGCCAGCTCCCGGCCGACGCGAAACACGCTAACCTGTCTACCACCATAAACCCGAGGTTATGGCGGGTATTTTCATAGCGCCGTCCTGGATTGCCGAGACCCACCACCACCCGCACCGGGGCGGGCAGCATACCGGGCACGGCTCAGGCCTCCTCTTCCTCAGCCTTCTTCTTGCCCACCAGCTCGGGCTCGGTCGCCTCCTGCTCCTGGGCGTCCACCGCTTCGGCCGCTGCCCGCGGCAGTACGATCGAGACCACGGCCTCGTCGGGTGGGTTGAGGAAACGTACTCCCGCCGGCGGGGTAAGATCGGACACCGTCAGGACATCGCCCGCTTTCAGGTTGCGCACATCGACAGTGATGTGATCAGGCAATACGTCCGGCCGGCACTCGATGTCGATCTCCCGCAGGTCATGCTGGATGATGCCGCCATCGTTCTCCCGCTCTTCGCCGCCCACGAGCACGATGGGCACCGTAAACTGCACCGCCCGGTCCATCGGTACCTGGTAGAAGTCTACGTGCAGGATCTCGCCGGTGACCGGGTCTGTTTGCACTTCCTTGACTACGACGTGCGAGGCGGTTTCACCAGCCGCCTGTCCATCCTGACCATCAGTGATCTGCAGGCTGAGCAGGTGAGTATGCCCTACTTTCGCGAGCAAGTCCTTGAACGGCCGCAACTCGACGCTGAGAGCCGCCGGCGCCCGTCCCGGCCCATAGAGCACCGCCGGGACACGGCCCTGCCGCCGCAATTCCCGGGCAACGCCCTTCCCTGCGTCCGCCCGCTTGCTGGCAGACAAAACGAAGTCCGTCACATCTACCCCTCCTAAGACACAATCGTCGCTATTATACCATCCTCAGGCCGCGCAAACGCCCCGGCCTCGTCCAGGAACAAGAGCTTGTGCTTGTTCCGTCATGAGCCGGTTTGCTCCAGCCCGGCCTCAGTCAAAGAGCACGCTCACCGACTCGTCGTGGAAGATGCGGCGAATCGCTTCGCCGAACACCGGCGCGACCGAAAGGACACGGACATTGTCCGGCAGCCCATCGCGGGCCGGGATGGTGTTGGTGACCACGACTTCCTTGATCGGTGCCTTGGCCAACCTCTCCAGGCACGGAGGTGAGAAAACCGCATGGGTGCCGCAGGCGTAGACATCCTTGACCCCCTCTTTCACCAGGGCCTGTGCCGCTTCCGTCAGCGTGCCCCCGGTATCGATGATGTCATCGACGAGAATGGCGGTCTTCCCCTGCACTTCCCCGATGATGTGCATCACCTCGGAGATGTTCGGCATCGGCCGGCGCTTGTCCACGATGGCGAGCGGCGCCTGCAGGCGCTGTGACAACTGCCGCGCCCGGGCCACTCCACCCGCATCCGGGGAGACGACCACAATGTCTTCGAGTTGCTTTTGTTGGAAGTAGTTGGCGAGCAGGGGCATGGCCGTCAAGTTGTCCACGGGGATGTCGAAAAAGCCCTGGATCTGGGGAGCATGCAAGTCCATGGTCAGCACCCGGTCGGCTCCCGCCGCCATCAGGAGGTTCGCCACCAGCTTGGCCGTGATCGGGTCGCGGGGAGCGGCCTTCCGGTCCTGCCGGGCATAACCGTAGTAGGGGATTACGGTCGCCACCGACCGGGCCGAGGCCCGTTTGCAGGCATCGGTCATAATGAGCAGCTCCATCAAGTTATCGTTGTGTGGTGAACAGGTTGGCTGCACCAAGAAGACTTCTGCCCCCCGCACCGACTTTTGGATGCGGACGCTGATCTCCCCATCCCGGAAGCGGCCCAGCACCGCCTCACCCAGCGGCAGGTCGAGAAAGGCCGCGATCTCCTGTGCCAGGGCCGGATTGGCCGAGCCGGAAAAAATGCATAACTGCTTCTCTACTGAAATGGCCAATTACGAATGTCCTCCTCACCCATTATCCCGAGGCGGTAGCGGTCCTGCCAGCGGGACCGGAGGGTTGTCCCCCCGTTGGATGCAAAAAGCCAGGCGTGTCCCGGATTCAACCATTGCGTCTTCCAGGTACACCCAGGGACCGATATGACACCCCCCTCCGACGCGCGTCCTGCCTACCAGCCAGGTACCGGCTTCTACCACGGTATCTGCATCGATCTCCACATCCGGATCGATGTAAACACTGCTCGGATCGACCAGAGTCACCCCTGCCTCCATGAGCCGGTCTCTGATCCGATCCCTGAGCACCTTCTCAGCCTGTGCCAATTGACGCCTGTCATTGAAACCAAGCGCTTCCTCGGAATCCTCCAACTGAAGCACAGCCACCTGCCGCCCCCGCGCGCGCAGCCACCCAAGGGTATCAGTCAGGTAAAACTCCCCCTGGGCGTTACGCGCCTCCAGGTGGGGCAACGCCGAGAGCAACGCCTCGCCGGCAAAGCAGTAGGTTCCGGTATTGATCTCGGTGACCAAACGCTCCGCGGGGCTGGCATCCCTCTCCTCCACTATCCGGGCGAAGTTCCCGTCAGCATCCCGGATCACCCGTCCGTAACCGGTCGGATCGACCAGTCTGGTCGAAAGCAAGGTTGCCGCCGCGCCGCACTCCCGATGAAACTCCACCAGCCGGCGGAAAGTCTCCGGCCGGTACAAAACCGTGTCGCCATAGGTGATCAGCACGGTCTCCTCCGGCCGCAGCCGGGGGACAGCCCGCCGCACGGCATCACCCGTACCCAGCAATTGCTCCTGAACGACGTACTCGGCCCTATCCCCCACCACGTGTTTTACCTCTTCGCGCTGGTGACCGACAACCAGTAATATCCGGTTGAACCCCGCACTCTCCAGACTGTCTATGAGATGTAAGATCGCCGGACGGCCGCACAGGTGGTGCAACACCTTGATCTTCTGAGATCTCATCCGTTTGCTCAAGCCTGCGGCCAACACCACCGCGGCCACCGGCGTCTCTGTGTCGGTTGCCAATTCCTGCAGATCCCCCTTACCAAGGTCAATCTGTCAGTATTTTCATTCTCCGGGTCGAGCCTGACTCCTCTGCCACGTGCATATTTGGGAACACACCTTTCATACTACTACCGGTTATGTACAGGAGCGCAGCCAAAACAAGATCAGAACCGGAAAGAATCGCCGGTAGCCAAAAACAAGGCA
>JBLNBY010000110.1:0-8259 GCA_050260295.1 Bacteroidota bacterium | reverse complement strand
GATCAGCCGGGTTATGAAGGATGCCTTGCTGCGACATCCGGAAGTACGGGAATTCGAGTGGGCATTTTGAGAGAGAACCAGGCAGGAAGCAAGTAGTGTTCGGTTTGGAGGGGAGCTGTGCGAGGGGAGACAGGGGAACTCCCTTCGCACACGTCTTTGGCCAGTTCAGGTTCTATGCGCATGAGTGAGGGCGCGACGCCTAGCCGGTGAAGTTGCCCTCGACCTTAGTCATGGTTGAGATGAAGTAACGGGAGGTGGCCGGGAGTCTGCACTGGTTTTCGAGTCTATAGGAGAGCAGGAGGCAGGGAGGCAGCCAGAATTTGCAGGGCCAGATAGCCGGTTGTGGCCAGGGTCAAACTGAGCAGCGTACCGACCAGGTAGTATTCGGCGAACTGGCGGTCTTCGAGATCGCGAAAACGGGCTATGGATTTGGCCACCAGCACGAAACCGATCGCACTGTACTGTCCGGATATGAGGAAAAGCAGGGTAAGTAAGCGCTCTAGCAGCCCGACGTAAACACCGATCTCAACGGTGTCTCCGACTGCAGTACGTTTGATACTCTGATCCGGCAATTTCAAGAGGCGAGTCGCCAGCACCAGGCGGATGAGAATTGCCCCGCCAAAGAGCGTCGGCAATGCAACCGCGATAAGGGCTAGACGATGGGGCGGAGAACTAACGACGAGCTGTGGCAGCATCGGGAGAAGAGCGGACCAATCTCCAGTGTCCAGCCACTCGTTGGCGGACGACAGGTGAGGGTCGGCGGCCCAGACCCCCAGACCATAGAGGGACAAGTAATGAGTTGCTTGGCTGAGCGTAAAGGCCCAGGCATAATGTCCGGGACTCGGAGAGCGGGCCAGCAGGCGGAATAGCAACCAGGTAGCCAGGTCAATGACAAGGTGTAGGCCCATGGCCCCCAAGATCAGCCAGGGCCAGGCAAAACGCAACGAAAGCGTAGAAAAACTTCGGGTAGCCGGGTCGAGCAAGTTCCTGCCTGCCAAGACCAGCAGGAGTATGCCGGTTGCCACCGCGTGCCAGCCAAGCTGGCGATACCATCCCGCCCAGGTTGGTGAGGTAGAGTCGTCTGGGGAAGGAGTGATGGGGCGCAGCCTCACCAGCCAGTATTGTCCCGGCCGGAAAGGGGAGAACTCGACCAGGCCGTGGACGGTGGCGAGCAAAAGAAAGAGCGGAAACATGGAGTTCACGAACCTGCCTCCCCTTGTCACCATTATGGAGATGACATTTTTGTTTCACCCACTTAACGGTAACATGTCCGCAGCAACATGTTGAGTTCTCCAGTAACCAGTTTTTCGGCCTCCTGAATCGATCCCCATCCTGCTGCCTGTACCCGCTTGTGAACGTTTTGCGGCGCGATGCCAAGCTTGTCTGCAGCCGCCCGCAAAGTGCCGGCCTCCTCTAGCACCGCCACGGCTTCCCATTGCCTCTGTGTCCAGTGCCTCATGATCTCGTCGTAGAGGCTGAGGAGTGTGTTGAACCGACGTTCGGCGTGCCTGTGAACCTCTTCTGCGTCGGGACCATGGCCGAAGCCGCTTCCAAGGCCGAGGCGAAGACGGGTACGCGGCAATACCGTGTGACCCAGGCCTTCCAGGGCTTCCCGGGCCAGGCGGAAGGCCGGGCCGTCCATCTGCCAGGAGCTGTCGGGGTTGGTGGGAGTCTCGATTTCACCCAGACCGATGCCAATGCGCAGGCGCGCCGGCTGCAGAGCATGCCGCAGGTGTCGTAGAATGGGCAGCAGGGGAGCAGTGGCCGTCAGTACTCCTTGGATCTCGTCCCCACGCCCCAGGGTGAAGGCGGCTGCAAGAAATTGCCGGTCGACGCCAAAGAGGGGCGACTGGTTGAGGGCCGCAAGTGCTTTCTGGATGCGCTCTTGGGCTTGGGCCCGGGGAGCCAGCCGGCGTGAACGGACGACGTCCGCAGTCACGACCAGCCAGAGGGATGGACTGGCCTGTGCTTGGTCCTGTGCCTGGCTCTGAACCCGGCTCTGGTTCTTGGTCCGCGACAAGACGTTACAGCTCCTCCGAGAAGGAAATGCCATCCAATTTCCAGGATATCATCTGGGGTAATCTGCCGCAACCAGAACGATGGGGGGCGATCGAGGGTGGGAAGCTCATCAGAGGCTGCCGGATATCCCAGGGTTACCAGAGTCAACAAGGAAGGCATAGTCCAGGGTTTACGGGAGCTTGGCGTCCGGCCGGGTGACCACATACTGGTTCATTCATCCCTCAGCCGGTTCGGATATGTCGAGGGCGGGGCGCAAACAGTGATCGAAGCGCTGCTGGCGGCGGTCGTGCCCGAAGGGACGGTACTAGTACCTACATTAACCGGGAAGAGCACCGATGGACCAGACACCCCCCCGGCGTTTGACGTCCGGACGACACCTTGCTGGACGGGGCGGATCCCGGAGACTTTTCGCCTGCGACCGGAGGCACGCAGGAGTCTTCACCCCACACACTCGGTGTCCGCCATCGGGGCGCTGGCGCAAGAGCTGACTTCCGGGCACGAGGAGTGCTACCTGCCGTGTGGGGACGGTTCACCGTGGGTGAAGTTGGCCCGGGCCGGAGGCAAACTCGTTTTCTTCGGTGTCAACCTGAACTGCAACACTACCTTTCATGCCGCAGAAGAGTTGGCGGGGGTGCCCTACCACATGCAGTCACGTATCAGTCGCTGCCGCATGACCGATTGGGACGGGCGAACCTTCGAACGAGGATACTTGCTCCACCAGTGGGGGACGCCTCGTCGCTTCGAGGAGCTCGAGGAAGCCTTCCTGGCAATGGGCTTGTTGCGCCGTGGGCAGATCGGGGCGGCTCGCGTGTTGGTCGTAGACGACGGCCCGATGCTGGAATACACAGTCGATTGGTTGCGGCGGGACCCTTGGGCTTTGGTACCTCCAAACTCCCGTCCTCAAAGGTAAGCTTACGATTGCCAGTGTCGAGATGCACGAGATGCAGCGGAATGGAGAGAGTGTCGGGTGCAGGCGGAAAGCAAAGACGGAGGCAAGCTGGCCGTACTCTTCCAGTTGTTTTTTGTCTTCCTAAAGATCGGTGCCTTCACGTTTGGCGGCGGATACGCCATGCTGCCACTCATTCGGCGTGAGTTGGGTGAAAGGCGTTCGTGGCTCGAGCCGGAGGAGTTGACCGATATGCTGGCGATTGCTCAGAGCGCTCCCGGTGTGATCGCCATTAACGCCGCCACCTTCACCGGCTATCGAATCGCCGGTTTCGGGGGAGCGGCAGCGGCAATCCTGGGGGCGACCCTGCCGTCATTGATCGTCATTATGCTGGTGGCCACATTCTTCCTTACCATTCAGGACAACCCCATCGTCAATCATGTGTTTCATGGTCTGCGACCCACGGTCTTCGCATTGATTGGCATTGCCGCCTGGCAGGTCGGTCGCAGCGTCTTTTTCCCCAAGGCCGGGACAACGCCGGTTGCGTGCGTGCGAAACGGTGACAAAAGCCGGGGGGACCTGGTTTTCCAAGTCGTGGTGGCGGTGGTTGGGCTTGTGGCCATGCTCCTCTTGAGACTTCACCCGATTCTTTTGATCGTGATGGCGGGAGCGGCCGGTTTGGTGCGGGGGGCTTACAGGCGCCGGACACCTGCCGACCGCGAGCTGCCACCACACCCGGACGGTGCGGAGTAGTAGGGGTTAGGGGTACTGAAGAGACAAAGATCGAGGGAGTGTGGTTATTGATCCTATTGAGACTATTTCTCACCTTCTTTCGCATAGGTGCCTTCAGCTTTGGCGGCGGATATGCCATGATTCCCCTGATCGAACGGGAGATCATCACTGCCCACCACTGGCTGACCAAGACGGAGTTCATCGACGTGGTGGCCATATCCCAGGCGACCCCCGGGCCGGTAGCCATCAATTCAGCCACCTTCGTAGGTTACAAGGTCGCCGGAGTTCTGGGGAGCATCGTAGCCACCGCAGGGGTAGTTCTCCCGTCGGCCATGATCGTCATGCTGCTGGCCTGGCTCTTTTATCGTTATCGTGAGCTGCCGGTCGTCGGCGATCTATTGTCCGGCATTCGGCCGGTGACGGTGGTTTTGATCATCGTTGCCGCCATCTCGATATGGTCCTCGTCGGTGGTGGATCTCACCACCGGCATCATCGCCGTTGCCGCCTTGTCAGTCTTGGCATTCACCAAGGTCGACCCGCTGCTGGTACTGCTGGGAGGAGCCGTATTCGGCCTGCTCGCGCGGTAATCGGGCGGGGGAATTACAGTTCGTCCCCCCATAGGGCAGGAGGTTGCACCCCTGCGGAGAATGGGTAGGGTGGTAGTCAAGTCTATACATAGCAAACGTGAATATGCAGACAAGGGAGGTTGACTTATGCGTCCGGCATTCCTGCGGGTAGGTCTCTTCGTGCTGGTCTTGGCGTTGGCAGCGGCGGTCCCCGGAAGTAGCGCGTGGGCGGCGAGCAAGCTGCGGGTCGGTATGGTCACCGACATGGGTGGCATCGACGACAAGAGCTTCAACGCGACCAGCTGGCAGGGGGTTGCCCGCGCCATCAAGGAGTTGGGAATCGAAGGCCGGTTCCTCGAGTCTCAGCAGCAGTCCGATTATCCCAAGAACATTCAGGAATTCATCAATCAGAAGTATGACTTGATTGTGACCGTCGGCTTCATGCTGGCAGATGCTACGGCCGACTTTGCCCGCCGCAATCCCAACACCAAGTTTGCGATCGTGGACTATGCGTATGACAAGCCGATGCCCAACGTCCTGGGGTTGGTCTTCGCCACGGACGAGGCGGCCTTCCTCGCCGGGTACCTTGCGGCCGGCATGACCAAGACTGGCGTCATCGGTACGTTCGGAGGTATTGCGATCCCGACGGTCACCATCTTCATGGATGGGCTCGAGGCCGGGATCAAGTACTACAACCAGGTGCACAAGACCAGCGTCCAGCTCCTCGGGTGGAATGGCAAGACACAGAAAGGGCTCTTCGTGGGCAACTTCGAGAGCACCGACGACGGGCGGCGGATGGCCGAATCCCTCTTTGACGAGGGCGCCGATGTCGTGATGCCGGTAGCCGGTCCGGTGGGGCTCGGTTCGGCGGCGGCGGCCAAGGCCCGCAAGAAGATGATCATCGGCGTCGACACCGACTGGTATGTGAGCGCTCCCGAGTTTAAGGAAGTCATTCTGACCAGCGTCGTCAAGAAGATGGACAATGCCGTCTTCGACGCGATCAAGGCGGTCCAGCAGGGCACCTTCAAGGCTGGCATTTACACCGGAACCCTCGCCAATGGGGGTGTCGACATCGCACCGGCCCATGACTTTGCCAAGCAGGTGCCTGCCTGGCTCACCCAGGAGCTTGAACAGGTCCGGCAGAAGTTAATCAAGGGTGAGATCAACATTAACGCCATCCTTGGGCGTTAACCGGCAAGCGAGCGTACAGCGCGTGCATCGCTGGTATAACCAGGGAGCAGGGGGGTCTGGCACCGCCGTGTTAGCCGTCAAGCTGGCGTGTTGCCAGCCCCCTTTCTTACCGTTGCGGTGCTGCGGTTGCAGGTCTACAGTTGCAGTTGCACTTTTCGATCGCCGCGGCAGCAGTTCACCGGCGCAGCAGTAAGGCCTTGGGGCTACTTGTCCTCGAAAACGAGTACGGAGGCCATACTATGGAAGAACCCGTCCTCGAACTGCGGCAAGTCGTCAAACGGTTTCCGGGGGTCCTGGCCAACGACCATATCGATCTTGGCCTGCGCAAAGGCGAGATTCTGGCCATCCTGGGGGAGAACGGGGCGGGTAAGACCACCCTCATGAATATCCTCTATGGCCTGCTCACTCCCGACTCGGGTACCATCAGGGTGCGGGGGGAGCCGGTACGGTTCACCAGCCCTGCTGATGCCATCAATCTGGGCATTGGCATGGTACACCAGCATTTCATGCTCGTCCCGGTCATGACCGTAACCGAAAATGTGATGTTGGGCCGCGAGGAAGTTCGCAACCGCTTCTTCCTGGATCGGGCGAAAGCAGCTGCGCAGATTCGTACCATTTCGGAGAAATACGGGCTGGCTGTCGACCCAGACGCTTTCATCCAGGACCTTCCGGTCGGCATCCAGCAGCGGGTCGAGATCATAAAACTCCTCTACCGCCAGGCGGACATCCTCATCCTCGACGAACCGACTGCAGTTTTGACACCCCAGGAAGTCAAAGAACTTTTCGTGATTTTGAAGAGTCTGGCGGCCGCCGGCCATTCCCTCATCTTCATCACCCACAAGTTGAAGGAAGCGCTCGAGCTGGCCGACCGGATCACAGTCCTGCGGCGGGGCCGGGTGGTAGGGACGGTGCTGCCGGCCGAAGCAAGCGAGGCGAAGCTGGCCGAGATGATGGTGGGCCGCGAGGTTGAACTGGTCGTCGATAAGGTCCCGGCCCAGCCGGCCGAGCCGGTGCTGCAGGTGGAGGATCTTTGGGTTGCCGGTGAGCAGGGCCGGCCGGTAGTGCGGGGTGTTTCTCTTGCGGTACGGGCGGGTGAGATCGTGGGAATCGCCGGTGTGCAGGGCACCGGGCAGACAGAGCTGAGGGAAGCGCTCGTTGGCCTGCGAGCGCCGCTGTCCGGCAAGATTTCCTTCCTTGGTCAAGACGTTACTGGATACCCACCCCGCAAGCGCATAGAGATGGGCGTGGGCTATGTGCCCGAAGACAGGCAGCGAGACGGGCTGATCCTGCCTTTCTCCATCGAGGACAACCTCGTCCTCAACACCTACTACCAGCCGCCGGCGGCGCAGCGGGGCTGGCTCAACCGGCAGACGATCCGGGAGCGGGCCGAAAAGATGAGCGAGATGTTCGACATCCGGGCGGGGTCGGTGCTTGCTCCGGTGAGTTCGCTCTCCGGGGGTAACCAGCAAAAGGTGATCATGGCCCGGGAGCTGTCGCGGCCGATTCGGGTGCTTCTGGCACTTCAGCCGACCCGTGGCCTGGACGTTGGTTCGATCGAGTATATTCACCAGCGGATCGTGCAGGCGCGCGATGCTGGTTGTGCCGTCTTGTTCGTCTCCACCGAGCTGGATGAAATCCTGGCCCTGGCCGATCGCATCCTGGTCTTCTTCCGCGGCAAAGCGGTGGGAGAGCTGCTGGCAGCCGAGGCGGACCGGGAGAAGCTGGGGCTGCTCATGGCCGGAGCGGGGGTGGCAGCATGAGCGTGGAGCCACGAGGGAAGCAAGAGCAGCAATGGGTGGTGGAGATACTTTCCCGCAGTGCGGTGCCGCTCTTGGCGGTCCTGACGGGTTTGCTCCTGGGAGCGGTCATTGTCATCGTGACCGACCAGAAGGTGATCGATGCCTGGGCACAGGTTACGTCAAGTCCGGGTGCGCTGTTTGCCGCCATGTGGGCGAGCATCAGCCAGGCCTACCAGGCTCTCTTTGCCGGGGCGTTGGGAAGCCCCTATGCCATCTCCGAAAGCCTCGTCGCCGCCACCCCCTATGTTTTCGCCGGTCTTGCCGTTGCCCTGGGCTTTCGGGCCGGACTCTTCAATATCGGTGCCGAAGGCCAGCTTTTCATGGGGGCGCTCGCTTCCGTCTGGGTGGGTTACGCCTTTAGCGGAATACCGCCGGTGCTCCACGTCACACTGGCGGTGTTGGCCGGGGCGCTTGCAGGAGGTGTATGGGCCGCCATACCTGGTTATTTGAAGGCCCGCACGGGGGCACATGAGGTGGTCAACACCATCATGCTCAATTACATTGCCTTTCGCCTGAGTGATTGGCTCATCAACGGCCCGATGAAGCGTCCGGGCTGGGTACCTATCACGCCGGAGATCCACCCCTCCGCTTATCTGCCGCGCCTTTTTGCTGAACCGCTGCGGCTGCATACCGGGTTTCTGCTGGCGCTCGCGGTAGCGGTCGGGGTGTACTGGCTGCTTTTCCGTTCGACCTTGGGGTTTGAGATGCGTAGTGTGGGAGCAAACCCCCAGGCGGCCAGGGTGGCGGGTATCAACGTGGGCCGTACTTTCGTGATTACCATGGCGCTCAGCGGGGCACTGGCTGGTTTGGCCGGGGCAAGCCAGGTTCTGGGTGTCGACCACTGGCTGGGCCAGGGGTTCTCTGCCGGCTACGGGTTTGACAGCATTGCCCTGGCGCTGCTCGGCAAGAGCCATCCGGCCGGGGTAGTGGCGGCGGCTCTACTCTTCGGCTTCCTGCGCAGCGGCGCCACCCGCATGCAGTCGGCTGCGGGAATTCCCATTGACATAATCACCATCATTCAGGCACTGGTCATTGCCTTTGTGGCAGCTGAAGCCCTGGTGCGGGG
>JBLNBY010000109.1:0-4486 GCA_050260295.1 Bacteroidota bacterium | reverse complement strand
CGATTATGTTGTTCGGTGACCTCTCCGGTGTGAGACTGACCCTGAAGAGAGCACGCAGTAGCTGGTTGAGGCCACGCGTGAACACGGATTGCTGGTTATCATTGGTCCGGTACAGCGGCGCAAAGGCTGCCAGCCTGGCGATGGTATCGTGCCCCACTACGCCGCCGTCATAAGCACCCGGCTGAACGATCGGGTCTCCCACTTTAGCTTTGCCGTCCCTGCCGTTGCTGGCGTTGGCCAGGATGTGGTTGTTGGACAGAATGTACAACCGCCCCCGACGCCTAACCACTGCGCCAAAGGTTCCGGCCGATACCTGGTAGTGTCCGATGGAGACCCCCGCTGGCGCGGGCCGGACGCGGCGCAGGCGCTCCGGCTCGGGTACACGGCGCAGGCTCGGGTTGGTCTCCTGCCAGGTAGCGGCCGGGAGTGACCCCAGCAGACGCACATCACCTACCTCTATCACATCGGTGGATACACCATCGATCTCTTTCTCCACCCGTTCGGCCTGGCTCAACACTCCTTCTGGTTCCTTCTTGCGGACCAGAACCACGAGGGAGATGGAATCAGTCGCCCGGCCAGCGGTGTGTTTGTAACCGACGCCACATCCGACGACATTTGGCTTTCGGCGGACATTGGGCAGTACTTTGGCCTGCAACGCCGCCACGTCCTGGATGCGGTGCTCCAAACCCATTCTGCACCCTCCCTAACCCCTGAACGCCAAGCGGCGCAGGTAAGAATGTGACGGTCAACGTCGACGCCGAGGCAACCGCAGCACGAGAAAGAAAGCTCCCTTCTTCCACCGGATGACGGGTCCTAGAAGGCCCCGCAAAAGTCGCTCCATGCCCGACCCCTCCCTGAAATAGCGTCGCTACATTATATCGACGGTCGAAAGCAGAGGTTCCAGCGCTGCAGACCATTCGGTCACAGAGCCGGCAAGATAAGGAGGAATCGCCTTCCGGGTGGGTAAGTATACGTAGCCTGAGTTACGACCGACCATCCGCCTCGATGCGGAAGGGGGGGAGTGTGTCCTGGTACTCCAGTCGAGTACAGGACGCGTAAAGGATGAACCAGCAGCAGATACGCCAGACTCCGTTGGCTTCCCGGCACGAACTGCTGGGAGCACGTTGGACCAACTTTGCCGGCTGGCGAATGCCGCTGCAGTATACGGGTATTCTCGAGGAGCATCGTACCGTACGGCAGACCGCCGGACTCTTCGATCTCAGCCATATGGGTGAGATCCTCTTCACCGGCGAGAGTGCCCTGTCGTTTCTGTCCTGGAGCGTCACCAACGATCCCGCCCGCCTCGAACCGGGTCAGGCCCAGTACAGCTGCCTCTGCCTGTGGGACGGCGGGATCGTGGACGATTTAGTCATCTACAGGCTTCCGCGATCAGAAAACCCGGACTCGCTGCCGCGTTGGTTGAAGGAAACGGCCGGCCGGGCAGCGCAGGGCCACCACCAGGCGGAGTTTCTCGTGGTAGTCAACGCCTCCAATCGCGAAAAAGACCTGTCCTGGTGGAAAAGGCTGCTTTCCGAGCCGGAGATGGCAGTCCCAGATAAACCGGAAGAACTCGGCGATCAGCCAAACCTTACGGATGTCAGCGACGGCATTGCCCTGCTGGCCGTCCAGGGACCAAGGGCGGAGGCTATCCTCGGTTCAGTGACTTCTCTTGAGACCCCCATTGCCGAATTGCCTTACTACTGGTGTGATTGGGGCAAAGTAGGGGGAGTGCCGGCACTGGTGGCGCGCACCGGGTACACCGGCGAGGACGGATTCGAGCTGTACATCGACGCCCGGGCGGCAGAAGCCGTCTGGGATGCTTTGCTGGCTGCGGGCAAACCCTGGGGCATGGTTCCTGTCGGGTTGGGAGCCCGGGACACCTTGCGGATGGAGATGAAATACGCCCTCTACGGGAATGACATAGATGAGACGACCACACCGCTCGAGGCAGGTCTGGGGTGGGTGGTCAAGTTCAACAAAGGGCCTTTCGTGGGTAGAACGACGCTGGTCAGCCAGAAGGTAGAGGGGGTTCGCCGGCAGCTGGTGGCCCTCGTGATGGAGGACCGCGCCATTCCCCGGCATGGTTGTCCCATCGTCAAGAACGGCGAATACGTGGGGGGCGTGACAAGCGGAGGATTTTCACCTACTTTGGAGAAGGGGATAGCACTCGGGTACGTGCCAACTACTCTAGCCCCCGTGGGCACGGAAGTACAGGTAGACATCAGGGGCCAGTTGCATCCGGCACGGGTGGCCCGCGCACCGCTGGTACCAGCCCACATCAAGCGGTAGGCAACAGCCACGAGTATGGATTGACACGTTCGGACATCGAGACAAGGAGGTAACACATGTATCCTGAAGACCTTCGTTATAGCTCTGAACATGAATGGGTCCGAGTCGAGGGCAACAAGGCTCGTATCGGCGTGACTGACTATGCGCAAGGAGAGCTCGGGGATGTCGTCTTCGTCGACCTGCCTTCGGTCGGAGACACCATCACCGCCGGCCAGGCGTTTGCCGTCATCGAATCCGTGAAGTCGGTATCGGATGTCTATGCCCCTGTGTCCGGTACAGTCGTGGCCGTCAATGACCGTCTCTCCGACAGCCCCGAGCTAATCAACCAGTCCCCCTACGAGGACGGCTGGATCGTCGAGGTCGAGCTGAGCGATCCGTCCGAGGTCAATTCACTGATGACAGCTGCCGAGTATCGCGCCTCGGTGGAGGACGAGCAAGCAGAGGGCTGACCGGTCCAGCAACTGCGTGCCGAAAGGGAGGGGAGAGAGCGGTGTTTCTACCCCATACCGAAAACGAGCGCCAGGAGATGCTGCGCACCATTGGTGTGGATACGCTGGAGGATCTCTTCGCCGACATTCCTGCTACTCTGCGGCTCAAAGCCCGTCTCGACCTGCCGCCCTCCGCAAGCGAGGCGCAGATCTGGCAGGAGGCCAGGAGACTGGCAGCCCGCAACCGGGATTTGGACACGTACCCTTGCTTTCTCGGAGCCGGGGCGTACGACCATCTGATCCCTGCCGCGGTCAGTGCCCTGGTCTCTCGCGGTGAGTTCCTTACCGCCTACACCCCCTACCAGGCCGAGGTCAGCCAGGGGGAATTGCAGGCCATGTGGGAGTACCAGAGCATGATGGTGGAGTTGACCGGGATGGATGTCGCCAACTCCTCCATGTACGATGGTGCGACAGCGCTGGCTGAGGCCGCGATGCTGGCGGCAACGGCAACCGGACGGAGCCGCGTCGTGGTGCCGCAGAACGTTCACCCGGAATACCGGGAAGTTACCGCAACTTACTTAGGCGCCCGCGGGCTGCAACTGGTGGATCTGCCTTTTGAAGGTCTCACGGGGGAGATCGACCTTGCTGCACTCGCAAAGGAGCTCGAGGCCGGTGCGGTGGCAGCGGTGGTCATCCAGAACCCCAACTTCTTTGGGATCGTCGAGACTCGGGCGAAAGAGGCAGTTGAGCTGGCGCACAAGGCGGGGGCACTGGTGATCGTGGTTGCCGAGCCCATTTCCCTGGCAATCCTTACTTCACCCGGGGAGCTGGGTGCGGATATTGCAGTCGGTAACGGTCAACCTCTGGGGAACCAGATTGCCTTTGGCGGCCCGCACTTCGGTTTTTTCGCTGCACGTCAAGAATTGTTGCGCCGGCTGCCGGGGCGACTCGTAGGGGAGACCGTCGATCGGCAGGGCCGCCGTGGCTTTGTGCTCGCTCTGCAGACCAGGGAACAGCACATTCGCCGGGAGAAGGCGACGTCCAACATCTGCACCAACCAGGCCCTCAACGCGCTGACCGCAGCCGTGTACCTGGCCTTGCTCGGTCCTGAGGGGCTGAAGGAAATCGCCCACGCCTGCCTGCAAAAATCGCACTATGCGGCCGAAAAGCTGCAGCAGATACCCGGCTGTTCACTGGCATTCTCCGGCTCTTTCTACCAGGAGTTCGTCCTCGCCGTGCCGGTAGATACCGGTGAATTGGACCGCCGGCTTCTTGACGCGGGCATCATTGGGCCGTTGCCCCTGATAAAACTGCTGCCAGGAGCGGAATGGGAAGACAAGGTGCTGGTCTGCGTTACGGAAGCCCGTTCACGCGCGGAGATAGACCGGTTTGTCGGTGTAGTCGCCGACGCAGTCGCGGCGGCGAGAACGGCGCGGCCGGAACAAGGCGTGAGAAAGGGGCGCGAGGGGTAATGGCGAAGACCATATTTGAATGGGGGGCACCCGGTCGGCGGGCGTACCGTCCACCCGCCGTGGATGTTCCGGAGAAGCCGGTGTGGGAGATGATCCCCCCGGCTGCCCGCCGCAATACACCGCTCCAACTGCCAGAGCTTTCGGAGCTCGAGGTGGTTCGCCACTATACGTCCCTCTCGCACCGTAACTGGGCGGTAGATGTCGGCTTCTATCCCCTGGGATCGTGCACGATGAAGTACAACCCCCGCATCAATGAGGCGGTCGCCGCCTTACCTGGTTTCAGCCGTATCCATCCCT
>JBLNBY010000108.1:0-6818 GCA_050260295.1 Bacteroidota bacterium | reverse complement strand
GGAAGTGGAATACCCATCGTGAACTATGCGATGCACCGCCAGCGCCACTGCTGCCGGATCGTCCCTTCCCGGATACAGTATGTTGCGCCCCACGAGTGCACCGCGCACGTTCGCTCCCGATGCCATACCCCGTTCAAAATCGAGCAGGGTCGGCAGCGGGTTTTGCCGTGATTCGCCACCCAGCATCAGTATGGGTAGGGTGGTGGCACGGGCAACTTCCGTGAACCCGGCCACATAAGGAATCTTCAACCAGACATTGACCGACGATTCGCCCATGGCGGAAGCAACTCCCACGACCCGAATCAGCGCCCCGGCTTCCATCACCGTGCGGTAACCATGCTCCGTCCTCTCGACCGGCAGCGGCTCGAGGAAGACAGGCAGACCATGCCGGCGGCAGTCATTCATCGCCTGGGTCGTGTAGTACATGGTCTGGATCGAGTAGCGGGAGTATGGACCGCTGTCAAGCCGGAAGAGCAGTTTGGCACCGTCCAACCCCAGCTCGGCCATGCGGGCGGCCGTGAAAGCGCTGACCCGGTCGTCCATCTCGTAATCGAGCCCGGCCAGACCAGTCCGGTTCATCGAACCGACGATGATCTTTTCGTCGAGGAAACCGGGCAGCCCCGTTTCTTTCGCCAAGCCTTCCAGGAGGAAGAGATCCTCGATGATGTCCGGCGTGGCCATGATGCCGTCGACCCAGGGAGAGGCCACTACCCGGAGAGTGCGCCCCAGATACTCGAGCCGGTCACCCATCGCGAGGGGCTGGTCGCCCACCCGTGTGACATTGCGGGCCGGGTGGTCGGCCGCCAGGATTACCAGCTTCCCATCCGGCCCCGCCAGGCGACTGCGGCGCCGGCGCGCGGCCGCCACGGTCGATACGAGCTCCTGCCCCCGTTCCCACCGGAGTTCGGAGAGGCGCGACATGAGCGGCAACGGGAAGTACCTTTGTGAACGATAAGCGTAGCTTCCCCGGGCAATCTTCACTTCCGGCCGGGTGGCTGCAGATAGGAAATGCGCCTTGGTACTGGCGACCAGCGCCACCGGATCTTCAGTACCCACCGGTTTGACTTCAAACCCGATGGGGCCGCGATAGTCGATTTCGACCAGCGTCTCCAGGAAGTCAGCCAGGAGCTTGTCGCTGACGGCACTGCCCGGGTAGTCGAACCCGGGATGGGAATCGCCGGTCAGCGGGTCGTCCGGATCGGTGACACAGGTGCCGATGTGCACGTGGTTGAGGTAGGGAGCAAGCAGGCGCAGTGCGTCGGGAGTCTCCGCCTGGGCGGGATCATCGCCGGCGAGCAACATATGGCTCAGATCGTAGAGAAGCCCGAATTCGGAGATGCCGTACACGTCTCGCAGCGTACGGGCCAAAGCTTCTGCCTCGGAAGCCGGACCTATCAGCAGCCCCTTGCATCCCTTGGCCGGGCGCCGGTCGAAGATCTCGAGGGTAAGGAGCAGTGGCTCGACCCCAAGATCGTGAGCCCGGGCACGGGAGTAGGCCGACAATTCCCTGATGGAACGGATCAGGGCTCCCCGGGCCACATCCCGCTGCTCGACCCCCGGGTCGCGGCCGGAGACGAAGGCGAACTGGCGGGCACGCCAGCGGTAGGCCATCTCGATGTACTCCGCGAGCCGTGCCACCGCCTGCCGCCGGTTGACCTCGTCCGGGTCGCCGACGTCCAATGAGGAGACAATGCCTTCGAGGTTCTGGAGTTGGATGGGCTGAGCACTGAAAATGACCCCGAGATTTGGATGCTGGGTCAGCCACTCAATGAGCTGGCGTTCGACCTCGGGGTCCTGCACCTGGGTGACCTCGACCGCACCGAAGAATGGGTCGGCGGCGATCGCCTCCAGGCTCTCCCGCAAGACGGGCCAACTTGCCTCGCCCCGCTGCACCACGGGTGCATTGCCCGGTCCGGGCCAGGCCATGAATTGCACGATAGACTTCACATTCGCTTCGAGAACCACCTCGTCAACCTCCATATCAATCCCATGAGACAGCTGGACTGCCAGTGTGATGCTCCCACGCCTGTATTCGTTTTGCCGGCCGGTTTCTCCTGTTGCTGCCGCCCGTACGGCAGCCACTTACCTGGTTACAGTTCAATTGATATAGTATGGCAGTAATGATTGCACCCGTTGATAAATCCACCCACTGATAGCAGTGGACACCCAAGGGAGGGATTGAGCAGATGTCCGTCAAAGCCGCTGGGGTCAAGCCGGTCCAGGCTGTGCTGCGCGCTCTGCAGATACTCGAGACCCTGGGCCAGCACGACCGTCCGCTTGCCCTGGGCGAGGTAGCCAGCAGCGTCGGGCTCAATGAGAGTACTACTTACCGGTTGCTGCAGACCATGGCGCAGGCCGGCTTCGTTGCCAGCGATCCGCGCCGGGGTTTCCGGCTGACTGCCAAGCTGTTTGACCTGGCGCAAGCGGCAATCCCCGGGATGGAAGTCAGGACCCTGGTCCGGCCCCTCCTGGAGGAGGTGGTTGCCCGCTGTAACGAGACGGCCAACATCGTCCTCTTTGACGGCGTCGAGGCAGTATACGTCGACCAGGTACAATCCCGGCAGACGATCCGTATCCTCGCCGAAGTAGGTCGGCGTCTGCCTGCTTATGCCACCGCCTCAGGCAAAGTGTTTCTGGCCCATTTGCCCCCGGAGCAGCTTGAGCGCTATCTGCACACTGTTCCCCTTCACCGCTTTACTGTACATACCATCGCAGACCCTGAGAAACTGCGCCAGCACCTCACAGTGGTCCGCGAGCAAGGCTATGCGGAGGAGAATCAAG
This sequence comes from Bacteroidota bacterium, assembly GCA_050260295.1. Taxonomy (GTDB): domain Bacteria; phylum Bacillota; class Limnochordia; order Limnochordales; family DUMU01; genus DUMU01. The sequence continues at coordinate 4,037 of JBLNBY010000108.1, read as the reverse complement.
AGCTGGAAGACGGGGTAAGCTGCATAGCCGCACCAATCCGTGACGACAACGGAAAAGTGGTGGCAGCACTCAGTATCTCGGGCCCGACCACCCGGTGGACGGATGCGCTCATGGAAGGGCTGCTCATTCCGACTGTGCGGGAGTATGCCGGCCAGATGAGCCAGTTGCTTCAAGAATAGGCTTCTACAATCCGGCATTTCTACGAATCGACCAACGGTAGCAGGAGGTCAGATCCATGGAGGCAGACCAGGTAACCGCTGTTCAGGCTGAGGAACTGAACCCGTTTCATACCGTTCAGCAGGAAATCCGGAAGGCAGTAGAAGCAGCCGGACTGCCACCGGCAGTGGCGGAGATCCTCCAAGAGCCGGCCCGGGTACTGTCGGTCTCTTTCCCCGTGCGCATGGACAACGGTGAGATCCGGCTATTCCGCGGTTTCCGTTCTCAGCACACTTTCGCCATCGGCCCCACCAAGGGGGGCATCCGTTTTCATCCCCAGGTCACAATGGACGAGGTCAAGGCCCTCTCCATGTGGATGACTCTCAAATGCGGCGTGATCGGGCTTCCCTACGGCGGCGGCAAGGGTGGTGTCGTTTGCAATCCCAAAGAGCTCTCCCAGGGCGAGCTCGAGAGGGTCAGCCGGGGCTTCATCCAGGCGATCGCCGCGATCGTCGGGCCGGACATCGACATCCCTGCACCGGACGTTTACACCAACGCCCAGGTAATGGCCTGGATGGTGGATGAGTACAGCAAGATCGCCGGGCGTCCCGTCCCGGGCATGATCACCGGCAAACCCATCGTCCTGGGCGGGTCGCTCGGCCGCAACGAGGCGACGGCCCGGGGCTGCGCCTTAGTCATCCGCGAGGCGGCCAAGGAGATCGGTCTCGACCTGAAACAGGCCACCGCCGCCATCCAGGGCTTCGGCAACGCCGGCAGCATCGCGGCCCAGCTGCTGTCGGAGATGGGCGTGCGGGTAATCGCCGTCAACGACTCCCGGGGTGGCGTCTACAACCCCGCCGGGCTCGACGTGGCCCAACTGGTCCGGCACAAGCAGGAGACCGGTAGCGTCGTCGGCTTCCCCGGGTCACGGCCGCTTAGCACCGAGGGATTGCTCACCCTCGACTGCGATATTCTCATCCCAGCAGCGCTGGAAAACCAGATCACCGCGGCCAATGCGGCACGCGTCAAGGCCAGGATCGTAGCAGAGGCGGCCAACGGCCCGACCACGCCTGAGGCCGACGCCATTTTGACCGCCAACAACGTGCTGGTACTGCCGGACATCCTTGCCAATGCCGGCGGCGTCACCGTCTCCTACTTCGAATGGGTGCAGAACCTGCAGCAGTATTACTGGACCGAGGAAGAGGTCAACCAGCGGCTGGAAGCCCTCATGGTCAAGGCGTTCCAGGACGTCTACCAAACCTATAAGAATAGGAACGTTTCCATGCGCCGGGCCGCCTACATGGTAAGCCTCACCCGGGTGGCTGCGGCGATGAAGAGCCGGGGCTGGCTGTAGGGGTTGGCGGTAATCGATTGCGACGGGGCGGGCCGGCGGGATGATGCCGGCCCGTCGGTCGACCTTCACTATCTTTGGTGGAGGACTGCATCTTTCTCTGCAGCAACCGCTTCCTCCACCGTCATTCCCCAGCTTATGTTCCGGAAATCGGGCGACAAAGCCTCTCTTATCATCGGCTCTACCGGGGGTACCGTTTGACGGTAGATATGAGGCGTGGGGTTGGCGGACCTGGTCAACCATTCCATGAGCAGAGCACTGCCGTCCGGCAACCACTTGATATCCAGCGGATATCCTTCGGGCATGTCCAACAACCGGCTGGGCAGCGTGGTCCAACCGGACAGCCACAAGGAATGGAAGACTCCTTCTCGCAAGACTATTGCCAGCCTCCCGTCGGGGGAACTGCCCGCGGTCGGCACGTAGCTCGAAAGAGGGGCATGCTTCAAAACGCGTCCGGACAGCGGATCCAACAAGCCCAGGTACGTTTCGTAAGAACTGATCAACAGCGCCCGTCCGTCCGATGTCCACGTATGTGGCCCGATTGCTCCTTCGGTTGCCTTGGAAACGATTTGGCCGGCAGTATCGACAACGTAAGGAACTCTGCTCATGACTTGACCTCGGACCGTCGAACTCCTTCTTAATGGAGATGGCGGCTGCCCCGTTCAGTCAAGGGGATACCCTGCCGGCAGAGGGGGCAGTCGGACGGCGGCCAGGCGACGACGTCCAGGGAAAGCAAGGCCTCGACGGGAATGCCGGGCCACGAAGCCATGGCCTTTCCTCCGCTACGGTCGACGAGCAGGCCAATGGCGGCCACGTGCCCACCAGCAGAGCGCACCGCTGACAGGACTTCGTTTACGCTGCCACCGGTGGTTACGACGTCTTCCACCACGACGACCGGTTCACCCGGCTCGAGCCGGAAGCCCCGCCGGAAGACCATCTTCCCTTCCTCACGCTCGGTGAAGAGTGAACGGGTGTCAGCTCCCAGATGCCTGGCGACCGCATGACTCAAAAGGATCCCACCCGTGGCTGGCCCGACGACGGTCCGGACGGTTACATTGGCGGCGGCAAGCCGGCGCTGCAAACGGGCGGCCAGCTCTGCCCCCAAACGGTCGGTGAGATGGGGGTATTGCAGCACCTGAAACTTCTCGAAATAGCGATCGGAGTGCAGCCCGGACGTAAGAAAAAAATGCCCCGTCAGCAGCGCACCGCACTCCGCAAACATGCGGGCTACCTCTTCGCCAGTCATAGCTCAGCCTCCCTGCCACACCGCACGCAATCGTTCGACACCTTACGCCAGGTCCAGGAGAACACCATCCCGATGGGCGGCGCCCACGAGCTGCCGGAGGGAGGCGATTCCGTGCCGCTGGCAGTATTCCCGGATACCATTCACTACCTCGAGCACGGTCGTGGGCCGGACGAAGGTGGCAGTACCGACGGCGACGGCGCTGGCGCCAGCCAGGATGAACTCGAGGGCGTCCCGGGCACTGGTGATGCCGCCCATGCCAATGAGAGGAACTTGGGATTGCCCCTGGCCCCTACGATCTCCCCTGCTCAGGGCACGGTACACCTGCCAGACCTGGTATACCGCCAAAGGCCGGATTGCCGGACCGGAAAGCCCCCCGACCCCACGTGAAAGAACCGGACGACGCCGTTCCACGTCGATGACCATCCCGGTATAGGTGTTTACCAGCGAGACGGCATCAGCCCCTGCCTGTACCACCGCCCGGGCCATCAGGCCAATGTCGGTGATGTTGGGTGACAGCTTCGCGATCACCGGCAGCCGCGTCGCCTGCCGGACAGTGGCCACGACCTCGGCTGCCAGCTCCGGATCGGTCCCGAAGAGCAACCCGCCCTTCTCCACGTTGGGACAGGAGATGTTGAGCTCGATCCCGGCTACCCCAGCAACGTGATCGAGACGGGTAGCCAGTTCACCATACTCCTGCGGCGTATCGCCGGCGACATTCACGATCACCGGCACTCCCAGGCGGGCGAGGAAGGGAATCTTCTCCGCGATCACCTGGTCGATTCCAGGGTTTTGCAGGCCGATGGAGTTCAGCACCCCGGCCGGCGTCTCAACCAGTCGCGGCGACGGGTTACCCGGCCGAGGGCGCAGTGTCGTCCCTTTGACCACGAACGCCCCCAGTTCTTTCAGATCGACGAAGCGGGCAAGCTCCTCGCCAAAGCCGCTAGTCCCCGAGGCGGTCATGACCGGGTTGGCCAAAGTAAGACCCCGACCCAGGCACACGCTCAGGTCGACCGGAGCACCTGCCTTGGTCGCAGCACCCGTAGCACTCATCGCACCAGCCGCACCAGGTACGTCAGCCAGAGAAATCGACCTCCTCCGCGGCAAAGACCGGACCATCCTGACACGTCAATGCGTATGAACCGTCCGGCCGGGGCAGGACACAGGAGAGGCAGACACCGAAACCACAGCCCATAGTACGCTCGGCCGAAACCTGGCAGGGAACGCCGGCCTGCCGGGCCAGCTCGGCAGTAGCCTTCAACATGACATTCGGGCCACAGGCCAGGA
>JBLNBY010000107.1:0-4769 GCA_050260295.1 Bacteroidota bacterium | reverse complement strand
CGGATCCTGGGGATGGGCGATGTCCTTACATTGATCGAGAAGGCCCAGCGCGAGATCGATCAGGAGGAGGCCCGCCGGCTCACCGAAAGGATGCTGCGCCAGGAATTCACCCTGGACGATTTCCTGGCCCAGATCCAGCAGGTGCGGAAGATGGGCCCCCTTGATCAGCTACTGGGAATGCTTCCGGGGGTCAACCGGGTTGCCTTACCAGAGACAGCTGCCGCCGACAGCGAGAAACAGCTCAAGCGGATTGAGGCCATGATCCGCTCAATGACACCGCAGGAGCGGCGGCACCCGGAGATCATCGATGCCAGCCGGCGCCGGCGGATCGCCCGGGGGAGCGGGACGACGGTCCAGGATCTCAACCGGCTTTTGAAAGAGTTTGAACAGGTTCGCCAGCTCATGCGTCAGCTAGGCGGGCCTGGGAAAGCTGGCAGGGGGCGTAAGGGCGGGCGCTTGCACCTGCCCTTCCCCCGCTAGAGAAAGGAGGTGTACTGTTGGCAGTACGTATCCGTCTGAAGCGCTTTGGCGCTAAGAAGCAGCCGACTTACAGGTTGGTGGTCGCCGACTCCCGGGAGGCCCGTACGGGCAAGTTCATTGAATCGGTCGGCTACTATAACCCGCTTACCGAGCCGGCAACCATAGTGGTTGACGCGGATAAGACCCGGGAGTGGATCCGCAAGGGAGCACAGCCCACCGAGTCCGTGCGCACGCTGCTGGTCCGGGCCGGGGTATGGGATCGGGTCAAGAACGGAAACCCTCCTTCCGCCGACGGGCAGGCCGAGGCCGGAGTAGCGGAGGAAGCAGCTGCTCCCAACGAGGGGGCGACGGCATGAAGGAATTGCTCGAGTTGATTGCCCGTTCTCTGGTCAGCCAGCCGGAGGCCGTGCGGGTGCAGGAGGAGCGGCACGACCGCCAATGCCGGCTCTGGCTGCAGGTTGCCCCGGAGGACATGGGCAAGGTTATCGGTAGGGGCGGGCAGATCGCGAGGGCCATCCGGATGGTGGTGCGGGCGGCAGCGGTTCACGAAGGGGTAGCTGTACGGGTCGACATAGGGGATCAACACGAGGGACCCGGTGACTCCGGTACACCCGGACATCTGGATGTGGAGGCCGAGCAGGCCACCGCCGCACCGGGCATAGTGGTTACGCCCGCGCACTCGCCCGGCACTGGTACCCCACGTCCTGCCTGGGCGCGCCGCCGGCGTTCGAGCCAGCGGCCGCATAGCGGCCGTTTTGCCCGCACGCGTTCTGTAACGGGCGGATCGACCTCGACACCCAATCTCGGCGGTCCCCGTGGACACGGGGAGGGAAGCCGCCAGGGAGGCGGTCCCGACGAAGGAGACGAGTAGCCCAATGGCCGGGCGGGACCCGGTGAATGGCCTACCCGAGTGGATCGACGTTGCGGTGATAACCGCACCGCACGGAGTGCGAGGGGATGTCAGGGTCAGATTGTTGACTGACTTTCCCGACAGGCTGAGTGAGCCCCAGGAAGTGCGTGTCATGGGCCCTGATGCCCAGGTCCGGTCGGCCACGGTCCGCCTGAATTCGTGGCACGGGGACAAAGGTGTGCTTCAGATAACCGGCATCGCCAGCCGCACCGAGGCGGAGGCGCTGCGAGGCTGTCGGGTTCAGATCCCGCGCGGTCGCTGTCAGCCTTTGCCCGCCGGGCATTATTACATATTTGAACTGGTGGGCATGGAGGTTTACGACCAGAGCGGCAAATACCTCGGCAAGGTCAACGATGTAATCCGCCTGCCGGCCAATGACGTCTACGTGGTCTGCGGGCCGGAGGGAGCGGCCGTGATGGTGCCCGCCCTGCGCAGCGTCGTCCGGGAGGTGGATGTCCCCCATCGTCGTCTGCTGGTGGATCTGCCGCCGGGGCTGGCGGATTGAGGTTGAGGAGGCTCACCCAGTATGTCGTTACGGGTGGACGTGGTTACCCTTTTCCCGCAAATACTGGTGGCCGGACTGGAGACCAGTATTGTGGGCCGGGCGCTGCAGGCAGGTTATCTCATCTGCCGGTTGTGGAACCTCAGGGAGTTTGGTGTCGGCAAGCATCGTATTACCGATGACGTCTGCTATGGGGGCGGCACCGGTATGGTCATGCGGCCGGAGCCTTTCTTCCGGGCGGTGGAGGCGGTCCGGCGGGACATCGGACCGGGAGCGGGAGAAGAGCGGGTGATCCTCTTCGGCCCGGCGGGAAAACGTCTGACACAGCAACTCGTCGAGGAGCTTGCCCGGGTGGACCGCCTCGTCCTTCTGTGCGGGCATTACGAGGGGATCGACGAAAGGGTGCGGCAGGTCCTGGCCACCGACGAGATCTCCCTGGGTGACTTCGTGCTGACAGGAGGCGAGATCCCGGCGCTGGCCCTCATCGATGCGGTTACCCGCCTGATCCCGGGGGTGCTGCCAGAGGGAGCAACGGAGGAAGAGTCATTCAGCTGGGGGATTCTGGAGTATCCCCAATACACACGGCCTTCTGTTTATCACGGGCTGGAAGTGCCGGTCGTTCTCCGGCAGGGCAACACAAAACAGATCCGCCGTTGGCGGCGGCAGGAAGCATTGCGCCGTACCCTGCGCCATCGGCCAGATCTGCTCGAGCGGTTCCAACAGGGTCAGGTCTGGAGTGGTGACCCCGATTGGGAACTGCTACTGACCCGGGTAAGGCAGGAGGAAGAAGCGGCTGTGTGTGAATTATCGGCTGACAACCGAATTCGAAGAAGAGAGGTGACAACGAATGGATGTGATCCGCGCGGTGGAAACGGCGCAGGTTCGCCCCGAGCGAGGGGACTTCCGGCCTGGTGACACGGTACGCGTTCACTTGCAGGTCAAGGAGGGCGGCCGCCAACGGTTGCAAGTGTTCGAGGGTGTAGTGATTGCTCGCAGGGGCAGCGGAGTTCGCGAGACGTTTACAGTGAGGAAGATCTCCCAGGGGGTCGGTGTCGAAAGAGTCTTCCCCTTGCACGCTCCCACCATCGAAAAGATCGAGGTTGTGCGCCTGGGAAAGGTACGTCGTGCCAAACTCTACTACTTGCGCAAGCTCGTAGGGAAGGCGGCCCGCATTGCCGAACGTCGGTAGGACTATCTCCCTTTGGTGCGGTCCGATACGAACGCTGCCAAGGCAGGGGAAATCCAAAGGAGCAGTCGACGATTGCGAGAGACTACTCCCGCGGATCCCTTGCCTTGTTGCAGGGAAGGAAGGTGGCTCAGTTGGGTCGGTCCGAGTTGGCCGAATATGTCCAGGCACTGGTCATAGCGGTCGCCCTGGCATTGGTAATAATCGTTTTTGTGGCCCAGGCCTTCGTAGTACAGGGAAGTTCGATGGAGCCCACGTTGCACAACGGTGAACGCCTCCTGGTGGATAAGCTGTCTTACCGTTTCCGCGAACCGCAGCGTGGAGAGATCGTTGTCTTCAAATACCCTGCCGATCCATCACACCGCTACATCAAAAGGATCATCGGGCTTCCCGGGGATACCGTCCGTATCAGTGACGGCGTTGTTTACATCAACGACACACCCATCGAGGAAAACTACACTCTGGAACCAGCCATCAGCGATTTCGGCCAGGTCGCGGTACCGCCAGATCACTACTTCGTTCTAGGTGATAACCGCAACAACAGCGAGGACAGCCGCTATCCCGATGTAGGGTTCGTCCCCCGGAACTTGATGGTGGGGCGCGCCGTCTTCGTCTTCTGGCCTCTCGGCCGCCTTGGTCTCGTGAGGGTTCCGAGTCTGGCCTCGCAGTTACGTTGACTCGGAGTAGACTGCAATGCTGGCCGGGAGGTGTTCATGTCCTCACGCAAGTATTCGGGAGAGCCCTCGAGCAAGCCCCGTACAGGCACCACCTCTTTCGAGCGGTGGCTGGGGAAGGCCGACCTCGTTGTCGAGGTGGCCGATGCCCGGCTACCATTTACCTCGCGCCATCGGCTCCTGCGCGAGATGGTCAACGTTCGTCGCCTTCTGGTCTTGAGTAGGGCTGACCTGGCCGATCCCGCTTTGACCCGGGAATGGGTCGCCTTCTGGCAACAACAGGGTGAAAACGTTTTTGCTGCCGCGCTCTTGCGACGGGGAGAAGCGCTGCAGGTTTTCCGCATCGTCGCCCGGATGGCCGGGGCTTCCCCTCTCGCCCGGGTGGTGGTCGCTGGTCTGCCGAACGTGGGCAAGAGCTTTCTCATCAACCAGTGGCTTGGCATTCGCCGCTTGCGAACCGGGAACCGACCGGGGGTGACGCAGGGACCGCAATGGGCGAGGGTGGATGAAGGACTGGCAGTACTCGATACGCCGGGCGTGCTGGAACCGGTAGCCCGCAGGCCGGAAGAACGACAGGCTCTGGCCAGCCTGGGGTTGCTCGCAGCGGATAAGTACGATCCGGAAGACGCCGCGGCCTGGTTGGTGCCGCGTCTTCTGCAGAACCCAGCCACCGCTCGCGTCCTTGCGACACGCTGGTCGTGGCGGCCACCCGCGGATCTCGCTGAGCCCATCCGACTGCTGGAAGAGCTGGCCCGTGCCCGCTCCTTCCTTTTGCCCGGAGGCCTTCCGGACCGTCGCCGGGCTGCATGGCAATTGTTGACCGAATTTCGCCAGGGGCGTTTGGGTCGAATCACGCTGGAAGTACCACCAGCTTCGCCAATTGTATAAAGTATACTTCCAATTATGGAAATCAAAGGGATCGCGACCACCCTGCAGAACCTGTTAGGTGCATCACTGGCGTGCAGTGCCAGCGGCGAACAAGCAGCAGTCTAAGACGGTCAGAGATCACAGAGAGGA
>JBLNBY010000106.1:0-2844 GCA_050260295.1 Bacteroidota bacterium | reverse complement strand
CGACTCTCCGGGCCTGACTGTGGCCACTGGAGAAGCGGAAGCCCGGCGGTTGGCGCAGGCAGTCCGGGACTTGGGATTGGAACTGCCCAGTTTGTCCACGTCCCTGCTCTGGCAATTCCCGCTCTCCCACCCGGATGAGGCGGTGCGGCAGCAAGGGGTCACCATCGTAGAGACGATGCTGCAACTGGCCGGGTGGATGGGCATCGACGCGATCCTGGTCGTGCCGGGTGTAGTAACGGCCGACTCCCCCTACCAGGCGGTATGGGATCGTTCGCTCGAGGCGCTCAAGCACTTGGCGGGGGTGGCGGCCCGGCACCGGGTGGCGATCGGGGTCGAGAACGTGTGGAACAAGTTCCTGCTCAGCCCGCTGGAATTCCGGCGCTTCCTGGAGACGGTGGACAGCCCCTGGGTGGGAGCGTATTTCGACATCGGCAACGTCCTGGTCAACGGCTATCCGGACCAGTGGATCCGCATACTCGGTCCTTTCATCCGCCGTTGCCACGTCAAGGACTTCCGGACCGACATCGGCAACATCCAAGGGTTTGTCCCGCTCCTGCAGGGCCACGTGCCGTGGAAGGCGGTGGTACAGGCTCTCGAGGAGATCGGCTACGACGGCTATCTCACTGCCGAACTCAGCCCGTACCCGTCGGCCCCCGACAAACTGGTCTTTGACACCTCAAGCAGCCTGGACCGCATTTTGGCTAAGAGGGTGTAAGCTAAGGCAGTTACCTTTCCGGTTCACAAGGAGGAGCCGGCTCGGTGGGCGAGATCCTCTGTACCGGTTCGAAAGTCTGGGAGATTCTTCTTTCGAGCATATCGAGAACTCGCAGGAACTTTTCCGCCTCCCGGGCCACGTGATCGGCGAGAAGTGGTTCGATGACGCTGAGAGCCCGAGCCTGCGATATTAGTTGGAATCCCTGACGTTTGAAGTCCCGGATCTCTCCGGCCGCTTGCCGGGCGTCCTGGTTAAAACGGGCGAAGACGGGTGGTGGGGGCTGGATCAAGGTTTCTTGCTCTTCGTCGCCCCGGCGCCGGCGCTCCTCATTCCGCTCCCGCCGCCGCTCTTCCGACCCCTGGAAGCGGGCCAGGCTGACCTCGTCGAGCAGGTGGCCGCCCACGATGATGATCACTGGGGAAACCCCCTGGGTCATCGACTCCAGATCGCGAGCCTGGGCCAGGAGCTGGTCAAACTCATGGGCAAACCGCTGGGCCGCATCGGCAAGTGCCCGCTCGCTGGGATCGAGGAGATGTCGGATGAATCGGCTGTGGTCGGCCATGATGCGCAACCAGAAGATGTTTTCCCGGACGATCGATGCCTCGATGGGCTCGTCGATGCCTTCGTTCAGGCGCGTCAGGGTGGCGATGAAGTATTCGGCCTCCCGGCGAAGGTGGTCGATCAGGAGCGGGAAGTTGAAGCCGGCTACCCGGCCGAGGACCACCTGGAGCAGCAGGTCTTGCTTGAACCGCCGGAAGGAGAAAGTCATATTGATGCTGCGGTTGTTGAAACGGCTCATCTCGGCCCGTGAACGGGGTTCAAGCTGGTTGGCCTCCTGGAGCAGGGCATCAAACTGCCGGAAGAAGTTGTTGGCGGTAGCGATCAGGTTGGTGTCCCGCCGGTTCATGCCCTCGCTGAGGAACAAGGCGTGTTCTTTCATGATCCGCAGCCAAAAGCGGTTTTCCTCCAGCGACCGCTGGATAAAGGTGCCTTCCGGGTGAACAGTCGCCATACCGGTCACTCCCTTCGCCCCGGGCGGGGGCTTGATGCCATTCCCATCGTATGTGTGATCGGCCCAGGGGATGAGCGCCCTTCAACCTAAAGCGGGGGACCTATTGGAGGTCCCCCGCCCGGCGCGTTTTGTGAAATGCTGACGGAACGTTTACAGGCTCAGCTTGTAGTACAGGGTAAGGTAGCGCTCGTCTTTGGCGGCGGCGTCGTCGCTCGACCAGCCTGCCTCCAACTCCCAGCCGTTCGGGGACTTATATGCTGCTGTCAGGAGGGTCTTGGCTGTCGAACCATTGGTTACCTTGTAGCTAGCATCCAGCTCGATATTGCGGAAACCGCCAATCGCCCAGGTGCTGTCCAGTGAGAAAGTTGACGTGGTCGAGCCGGAGGAGAAGCCGACCTCATACTTGGGAATGAACTTGGCGATCACCGGGATCCCCAGCTGCAGTGACCGAGAAACTGCAAGGGTTACGCTGCTGGAAGTGATCTTGTTCGACACGTTGTAGCCGGCATACTGTGTACCCAGCGACAACGTGTACGAATTATAAGAGCTGCTATCCTTGGTGTATATGTCATAAGTCAAGCCCACATCTACCGGATTGGCCGGAAATACGGTGGTACTGGCAGTGAAGTTCCAACCACGTTGCCCTCGTTGGGCCTCAACTCGGTTGTAACTACTCGATGAGCTGTCCGTAACTGTGGACCGAGCCCAGGGTGTAAAGTCGCTCGCAATGTTACGATACTCCAATGCCACGCTCAGTGGCTTGGTCGCAACATCTTTGCCCAGGACATCAAGAGATGTTTGACCTTTGATGATCTGGAAATCTGCTTTGGACCTTGGCGTGAGACGTTGCGGATCTACGACGATGTATCTTCCCAGTTGCCCTGAGAGGTTAATGCCAGCTAGTTTATAGGTGAATTCTGACGCTCCCACCATAGCATGGTAGGGCGCTGGGGGTGCACCAAGGTTAGTGATCTGGACGGTCTTGGTCATATCACCTTTGTACGGCAGAAGGTGTGCCTTCATCCAGTCAGATTTGCTTCCGTGACCGGCGATGATGTATGCGTATTCGGTTACTCCCTCTCTAGGAAGGGGCGGCTTGGTATTGTTTTGCTGCGGC
>JBLNBY010000105.1:0-4335 GCA_050260295.1 Bacteroidota bacterium | reverse complement strand
CTTCCGTGGCGGCGGGGTACCAAACAGGGCCGACGAGATGGCCGGCATACCGGTGGCCGAGTCAGGCGCCATTACTGGCGTCCTCCTCAGGAAGACCCAGCACCCTGCGAATCCTCCGCTCCACGATCCTCAGCCCGCGGTCACCGGCCTGGAAGTGACGGAGCTTACCTTCGCTGTCGAAGACGTAAAAGGCAGGGACGTACTCGTTGTTGAACGCCTTCCTGATTGCGTGGGTGTTGTCCACGACAACCGGCTGGATGAGCCCCAGTTTCGTTACGAGTTCCTTGACCTTCTCCACGTCGGTATCCTCAGGTCCCCGCGGCATGTGAACGGCGATGACCTGTAATCCTTCCGGGCCGTAGCGGTCCCGCCACGAGTTCACAGTCGGCATGGTTTCCTTGCAGAGGTGGCAACTGACGGCCCAGAAATGGACCAGGGTCGGGTGTCCGGCCAGTTGCTCAGCCCGTACCGGCCCGCCATTGACCCAGTCAGTACCACCCTCCAGTGATGGCATAGGTGTGTTGAGATGCAACGGCATGAAAGAGCTCCTCCCGCCTCACGAACTTACATAAAATGGATGGATCCCGGAGAAAGCGACGTCCGGAGTCACCTGCAGACCGGCTGACTCCGGACGCCCTATGCATCATCGGTTCTTTTCGCTTACGCCTTGATGAAGCCCTGCCCGGGCTCCCAGTTGGCGCCGCAGAGCTCGCCGGTCTGGAGCGCCTGCAGTACACGCAGTGTCTCGTCGACGGAACGTCCCACATTGAGCTCGTGCACTACCTGGTAGCGCACCTTGCCTTCGGGGTCGATGATGAAGAGGCCGCGCAGAGCAATGCCCTCGTCCTCGAGCAAAACACCGTAGGCACGGGAAACCCGCTTGGTGATGTCCGAGGCGAGCGGGAACTTCAGCCCGCCCAGACCGTTCTGATCCCTCGGGGTGTTGATCCAGGCCCGATGGCTGTAAACGCTGTCGGTGCTGACACCCACGATCTCGGCGCCCAGGTCCTTGAAGTCCTCGTACCGGTCATTCATCGCCAGGATCTCGGTAGGACAGACGAAAGTAAAGTCGAGCGGGTAGAAGAAGAGCACCAGCCACTTGCCACGGTAATCACTGAGACGCACCGGTTCCTGCAGGGTATCCAGGTTCTTTGTGCTGGGCATCTCAAAGTATGGGGCAGGTGATCCAACCATTGGCATCTCGCAAAACCCTCCTCGGTTTGTTTGGTATCTGTCACCGGTTCACCGGCAAACTATTCCCAGCCTCACCGCCATTATGCAGGCGACCTCCTGCGGAGAGCAACCGGCAGGTTTGCTGGTAACCGTGTGAACCGCTTCCCGGGAGCATTATATATTAATAATGATTATTGTCAAGCGGGCGGATAACCGCCATAGCGAGTCTTTCGTTCTGTGGCAACAAATGGCTGCGTATGGCAGCCGCGTGAGGGGGAAGTTAGGTGGCGGTATGAACAAGCGTTGTGCAGCGGGCAAAACCGCCAGAAGCGGAGGAGATTGCGGTGGCTGATATCGACGTCTCTTGGGACCAGTGGAAAACGGGCCTCAAGCAGGCCCTGCAGATGGGCAAGAAGGCAGGTATGTCCGACCAGCAGATCGTCGACAAGGCGGCCCAGATCGGCGATTATCTGGCGCAGAACGTAAACCCCAGCAACCCGCAGAACCGGTTACTGAAGGAGTTGTGGACTTCCGCCAACGAACAGGAGCAGAAAGCGATCGCGAGCGCGGTCGTACGGATGCTGGAAACGTGATGGGTTCGGGTGGCGGCAGCCACTTCACTGGCAGCCGAACAGCCGATCAGGTAGTATGTTGGAGAAAACGAGCCAGCCCCGTGGTCGTCCCCCCCAGGTAGGTGGGCATTGCGGGGCTGGCTGTTGTTTTGGGCCGGACTCGTGCCCGGACCTTACCGGCGAAAGTCGACCTCGTCCTGCTCCTTCAATTCCTGGCCGATTTCCGCCAGGCGCTGCTTCAGCTTGTTCCGCTCTTCCCAGTACCAGGGCTGGGCCGAGATATAGGCTCTGTCCACCCAGATACCGTCCTTTTCCACGCGAATCGACTTGAGCGGATGCCATCCGTGCGCAGGGCTCTGCGTTTGTCCTCCATCAGTGATCAAAGCTGTCTTGGGACTTTCCCGTACCACCTTGTAACCAAGGACGGCCGGAAACCACAGGACATATTTCCTAACCGCCATCGCCTCATCCACCTCTCTCCCGGTACCTGCCCTGCCGGTCTACTGCTATTTCGACGGGATGGCCGTGATCCCTTCCTTGCAGGAGGGGGATTACTCATCGTATCGTCATTCCTATATATTGGTGACAGGCGGAATCGGTTCATGCAAGCAACGTGCCGCAAAGTGAGGCGAGAAGATGTGGCCGCTGACCCTCGCACTCCTGATCATCCTGGCATTGCTCTGGCTCGTCAGTGAGCTCGGCTACTGGACCGGGGTCGCTGGACGCCGGCTACTCCGTAGCTGGCGGGACAGGATGGATAACCGCCCGGTGGGGGAACGGGCGGTTCTGGTCGTGCTCTTGGTCCTGACCGGGCTGGGGGTCACTGTTTTGGTGCGCGTGCTGACCATACCCCCGTGGGGGCAGGACCCGGAAGCTTTGCAGCAAGCATCGCCCGGGTCGCTCGGCCAGTTGGCCGCGCTCTTCGCCCAGGCACTGCCCGTGCGGCGGGTGTTGATTCTCACGCTCCTGCTCGGGCCGCTGGTCGTGGTTGGACTGGTCATTCTCCAGCGGGTAGCAGGGCGATGGGTGGCGGGTTTAGCGGGTACAATGGATAGGTTGTTGACCGGTCCGGTGAACCGCTGGTTGCTTGGCCCCGTGGATCGATGGCTGGAGGGGCGACGGCTGCCCCGCCAACCTCGCTGAGGTGTCACCACATGGACCGGATCTCTTTCCGACCGCGCAGCTGCCTCTCGACGGCCAGGGCGGCCAGGACTCCGTCGGCCGCGGCCAGTACCGCTTGCCGTACCTTCTTACAGGTAAGGTCGCCGACGGCAAATACGCCGGGGATCGACGTCTCGAGTTCCTCGTTCACCTTCACGCATCCATCGGCGGTGAGGGCCGGGAGCGAAGTTCCCTGGAAAAAGTCCAGTATCGGTTGGTGGCCCTGAAGATAGACAAAGACTCCTTTGACCGGCAGAAGTTCCTCTTGCCCGGGAGAAGTCGAAGAAGAGAAGCGCACTCCTTCCACCCGGTTTTCGCCGATGATCTCCTGGATACGTATCTGTCCGTGCCAGACCACGCGGGGGTGGGACTTCAACTCCTCGACCAGTTCCGCGGGTGCCCGCACTGTGCGACCCTTGGCCAGGAAGTGCACCGGGCGGCCGAACCGCGTGAGGAAGAGCGCTTCCTCCACGGCTTCCTCATTGTCACCGATGACGGCCACCGGTAGATCGTTGAAGAAGGCACCGTCACAGGTGGCGCAGTAGCTGACGCCCCGCCCGATCAGCCGCTCTTCACCGGGGATGTTCGCCTTGCGGCCCATGGCACCGCTGGCGATGATGAGACGATTGGCCCGCAAAGTCTGGTTGGCGGTGATCACCTCCTTCGGATCGGCGGTCGGATCGACGCTCAGGACGGTCTCCTGCAGGTAGACCGCGCCGAAAGAGGTGGCCTGCTCGCGCATGATACGCAGCAACTCGACGCCGCTGATCGGGCCGGGAACCCCCGGGTAGTTCTCTATCTTATCCGTCAGTCCCAACGCGCCGGCATAGGGCGACTTATCGAAGATGACCGTCCGCAATCCCGCCCGGGCGGTGTAAAGAGCGGCACTCAGGCCGGCCGGACCGCCGCCAATGATGGCCACATCGTAATGCTGGCGGGAGCTGTCGTCACTCCCACTGCTGGTATCACCAATACCACCATCGCCGAGGTTTATGGCCAATGGGGTTATGGTAGAGTTGGTTATCGTTTCTCTGTCCATTTCCCTCTGCCTTTCGCCGGAGTTCCTCCTGCGAACCTCCTTTTCAGTCGTGGCGACTGGTTGCCAATCAGCGACCGGCTGCCGCCGCGGCCGCCATCGCCGCCTCGAGGAACATCTCTTCGGGTACTGCCCCCTCGATTTCCTGAGCTCCGTCGTTGATGACGGTCTTGGGTACTCCGTAGACGTTGAAGCGGTTGGCCAACTCACCAAACTCGGTCGCCTCGACCATGTCGGCTCGTATATGTGGACTCTCCAGGGCAAACTGGTGGGCCAGGCGGACCGCTTTCGGGCAGTACGGGCAGGTCGGGGTGACGAAGACCTGGAAGTGCAGGTCTGTCTTCAACTCCGCCAACAGCCGAATGGTTTCCGGCTTTAGGCGGGAGCGTCCCC
>JBLNBY010000104.1:0-7200 GCA_050260295.1 Bacteroidota bacterium | reverse complement strand
GCCATGTTTTCGTCGTTCTCCACCCAGGTGGAAGCGGTCACCTCCCATTGACCCTGCCGCTGGCGCTCGAGTATGCGGGCAAAGATCTCCGGGTAGTGCTCCTGCATGGCCACGTAAACGGAAGCCTGGCTCTGCGAGAAGCGGAAGTCGGGGTATTCGGCCATCAGCCGATCCATGGTGCGGAAGGTGTCCCGGCCCACGCGTACGGTCTCGGGCCAGTCCCAGAGCCAGTTCATGTCGATGTGGGCGTGCCCCGCACAGTGGATCACAAACGCCTGCGCCGCCGGGCCGACCGCCGGCAGGAGCATCGACTCCACCGCCGGTACGACCCTGGACCAGCGCTCACCGGATTCGAGCCCGCGACGAAGTTGCTCGAGAGCTCGGTCCAGCAATACCGGGTCGATACCGCCAATGCCGGCATCAACGAGGGCAGCAACAAAGCGGGCCTCACCCTGCAGTCGCTCGGCCCAAGCGCTCTCTTCCGAACCGCCCGGCGGCGCCGAGAGCTGACCGAGCTCCTGCAGAACCCGTTCAAAACGGCTCTGCAGTGCCATCTCCGACGCATCCTGCGAACTATCCTTGCCTGCGTGGACGTGCGGCTTGCCAACCAGCGACGATAGCTCCGAGTTTATCAAGATCATGCCACTCCCTTGTTAACGAGCTATTGACACCAGGTTATTCCTACCAGATGGAATGTGCGGATACTCGCAGTCCGGCGAACCTGTACGGCCAGCTTACGCGCTTATCCTTCCAGCATGACCGTACATTTCTGCTCTTTGGATTCGACGCCATCTCCAGGACTCCCGCCAGTTTTGCCGAAAGCAGGCTGCTCAGGGCCATCGTTATGCCGGTCGACGTTCCGCCCGCCCTGATGCGGGAGTCGGCACTCAGCCTGGACCGCTGGGCCAATTCCGGGCTGCGCCTGGTCAGCGTCGATCGCTACTATCCGGGATCGCGCGTGCCTACGGTAACCTCCGACAATTTCGACGGCGCGTACCAGGCAGTGAGCCATCTCCTCCTGATCGGCCGGCAAAGAGTGATCGCCGTCTCCATGGACAACACGAACACCTCATCGGTGACCGCCCGGCTAGAAGGCTACCGCTGGGCTTTTAAGTATGCTGGCCTCCCGGCCCATCCGGAATGGGAGTACACGACGTTCCTTCGCGACCAGGACGACTTCCTGGCATTCGTAGATAGGGTGCGCCCGGACGGCCTCTTCGCCCTGAACGACAGCATCGACATGCGCTGCATGCAGCTGCTACGCAGCACGGGCCGGAGCATCCCCGACGATGTGGTCGTCGTGGGCTTTGACGATGTCCCGGCGGCGGCTCTACTAGACGTACCCCTGCCTACAGTCCGCCAGGACGGCCAGCGGATGGGAATGGAGGCGGCCCGGCTGCTCCTGGAAGCAACCCCTCCCAAGGGCGGCCAGGCCACTCCGGTCCGCATCAAGATCCCCGTGGAATTGATAGTGCGTGACTCGACCGCCCGGCCTGCTGCGGCCGCTGAGCCAACCTCCAGCTAGCGCACCTTCACAAAAGGCTCACCGTGAACGTCTTGGTCGCCGCAATCGGCTGCCGTGAATCCTGTGCTTCGACCCGAGTCGCCCACCATTATTTACCATATGCCCTATACCGCGGCTAGCGCACTCAAGCTCACCCTATTGCCGCAACTGTCTGGCGGTGCGACTCAAAGAGCTGCACCTTTTGCCAGCGTTTGCCGCGCATCTCGCACCTTGCACCACTTCTTGTCCTTGTCGGTCTCTCAGGATCCAGACATCAGCCGATCATTATCCCTACCACACAGTCCGAACGTCATGAGTTTTCAGCCATGGTCTGTATGATACGACTAATTCCTCGCTCGCGAACCATGTCCAGGCCAATTCGAGCAGCCGCCCAACTGCCGCTTTGCTGTCCTTGGTGGTTCGCGCCGTGCCTCGCATCGGGTGACCAGTCTGATACTACCATGCGGTACGTAAACGTGGGATCGAGCCACAACGCGGGGACATAGGCGGAGATCCATCCGTCACCGGTGGGTGTCAGTTGATCCAGCAGGTACCGTGCAGTAATGATCGGTGTTTCGTCAAACAGATCTTGACGATAGATGCTAACTTGGATCCCGTTTGTCGATACTGGTTTAAGATCAGAAATGGGCAAAAGGTCTATGCGGTTGACAAGTTGTACAGACTCGTTAGGCTTAAAGATCATCTCGTTTAACAGTTCATTTTGCGTGCTTCCTCCGGATGCCTTCCCCTCCGACAGCCATGTGGTATCGAAAGTCCACGCGACTGGCCATTCCGAGGCATATCTTTCCAGCATGGCAAAGAAACGTTTCTCGTCGTTCTGGTAGTTATAGAACGTAACGAACTCACAACCCAGAGCGTAGGCAGCCCGAACAGCAGAGAGTGCGTCCAATGCCGATAATATCCCCGTCCATTCGAAGTTAGGATTAGCGATTGGACCGAATTGCCGCTGTTGAACTATCTGAGGCAAGATCGCCGAAGTATACCACTGCCCACCGCTATATGCTCCGTTGACAACCCCAACCTCCAGAACAGGGTGCGCATCCGACCAGAGCGGGTAGTACGGGTACGCATATGGCTCCGTAAAGAAACGGCCCTTGTCCTCACTGGCTAGGCCACTGTTAAGCGCAGAAACAAGCATTTGAGTATACCGGTTGAGGTTTTCGTGAAGCCAAAGACGCTCATTGGGGCTAAGCCCGTCCGTTGGGTCCAGCGTCACGCCATCCTTAGCTGCCGCAGCTACAGTTGCCGGGTTGAAGTCTCCCCATACAGTCAGGCGAGGAACACCCTGGTTATACCTGGTGTAACCTTGGTCTGCAGCCCCTCGGCCATTCTCGCGGGCCCAATAAAGTGTTTCCGATCCAACGCTGATTGGCGCGAACTCGCCAGACCGACCACTCCGGCGAAGGACATCTCGTAACCAGGAAACGGCGGACCCTGCGTTCCGATACTGATCCTGCAAGAAAGCGTTGAGCCGCGGATGGTTGTAGGTAAGCCACGGAGTATTCGACCATACATTTGGTACGGTCAATCCATACCCTGGATGGTATCGGTAACCCAATAAATCCTTGAGATCACTGCTTTCTGTCCTAGTCTCCGGACTCCAAACGATCTGCTGATACACCAGGTTGCCGAAATGCCCACCGGCCCCGTCAGGCGCCCTGATCGGCCATCCACCCCAATCTGAACTCAGCTTCACGTTGAAGGGCATCCCTAATTGATCGGCCAGCTCGGACACCAACTCCAGTGTATGCTTCATTTGGTCAAGACTGCTGCCCAAGAAAGGCCAGTTAACTGCAATACCTACCCGGGACCCACGCGGAGCAACTGCGTATTGCCGTATCTTGGCTGCGTTTTCCGCCACTTTGACCAGGTCAGACGCGTTTCCGCTGAGCATAAACAGATCCATACCACCTAACAGCCCAACATCGCCATCGGATGAGTCGGCCGGCGAGAGTGCGACGCCCTGCAAGTAGAGGGGGCTGTCAGACGGGTTACCGATCTCGACAACACTAGGCCGATCACCCCTTACTGGAAGAACCACCGAGACGGTACGTAGTCGTCCGAACGCCTGTTCGCTCGAGGCAAACTGTTCAAACACGGCTATATCATCCACAACCACGGTCAGTGGGACTAACGCCGCCGTAACGTCGGTCTCCAGGACAAAGCGTAACGTGAGGCGATAAGACCGCCTCGGCTTGAGTTCAGTCAGTGGCCCACTCAGGTCCACCCGAAGAACGTGTCTAGGGGGAACAGCAATGGTTGATACCTGGTCTACACGTGAACCGGTCTTAATACTCAGACCTACCACAGAAGGGAGGGCACCATTGCTTAGCTCCGACATCGCTGCTACCATCTCAGTGGGCAAATACAGGGTGCTGCTAGCCCGAACCACTGTGACCGATTGCATCCAAAGCATTGCTATCACGATTACGATTAGTACGACGGTCGCTCGCGTACCCACCATTGACACTCCCCTTATGCTGAACAAACAGAGGCTAGCCAGCAGGAGCGGGTGAACACTCGCGGTGTTGGCTGGCCTCTGCCCCGCAGTTTGAGGGACTATTCAAACACAATTAGGCCGAGAACTATTTGTTTGTCCCCTAGATTAATCTTCGCACCATCAACGGTCAGTCCAGTACGGACCAGCTTGCTCAGCTGAATCTTGTCATTTGGGCCTCCGCGACCATTTCCTCCAAGAAGGTAGAAGAAGTCACGAGGGGTGAGCACGACCTTGGTCCATTCGGTTCTTATACGCACGCTTGCCCGCCACCGGGTGCCATCTTGCTCGTAAGCTTCTAGGAACGCATGCGGTGTAGCCGCGTTTCCCTTGATGTAGAGTACCACCTGGCTGGCACCTTCAGGCACACCAGCAATTGGAGTCTCTATGGATGCCCAAGCCCCGATCAATGTAAACCGCCATTCCAGCGCCGCAGCCACGCCAAGCGGCTCAAGCTGTGGCGTCTCGACAAGTTCGAGAGACCAGGGCATCGGACTTCCGTCTTGGGAATGCCAAGCAACATCCCACCGTTGCAGGTCTTCCCGACTTATTGCAGTGATCCTCAGGCTAGCATCTGGATCAGCTGCTAAAGAAGCGCCCAGACTTGCGTTAAACAGTGACGCGAGGAGCGCGATACCTACCAGAGCCACGCTGACCGGCTTCACCCTTGCGGTCATAAACATCCCCTCCCATCGTTACGGTCGTGCAGCATCCGCATCACGCTGGTTTCCTACTTACCCGTTAACACCTTATCGAGTTCAGCCTGCATTACCCGGTTCAACTCTGTGAGAGCTCCAAACGGCGCCGCCTCACCTCGTATGACCTGGTATTCTGTTTGCCACATCCGATCCCATAGAAGTGCCCCAATAGGCAAGCTAGGCCTCGCTCTGGAAACAGCCAACAACTGTACCATTTGTGCTCTGTTAGCATCGGCGACTAGGTATTGTTTTCCAAGCAGGGATTTGACGACAGGAAGCCTTCCACCAAGTCTTGTGTACAGTTCATTTCCCTCTGGTCCGGTAAGGAATACGGCTAGCTTCGCTGCCTCATCAGGATGTTTGGAGCCTTTCGGGATTACGAGTGCGAATCCTCCAGACCATGTTACGTATTGGTTGTTGCGATACTTAGGTATAGGGGCAACTCTGTAGGGGACGCCCAGTTGGTTCAGGTAGCGTATACGAAGATCGTGGTTCACCTCCATTGCAAGGTCGCCTGAAGCAAACGGAACCTGCTTGAGAAGAAGAATGTCCATTAACTGATCGTACCCATACTTGACTGCATAGCTACGGATCCATTCAAGAGAATCAACAAGTGGCCGTTGATCAAGCAGAAGGCGCTTTCTTACTTCGTCATAGAACTGGACTCCAAATACCCAGCCCCAAGTATAGAGCGAACCCTCTGCTGCCCATGGAATGAAACCAGCCACCCGAATGTTACCCATGCCATCTAGCTTTGTAAGCTTAGCAGCCACCACATCAAGATCTGCGATCGTAGTCGGCGGCTTGTCTATGCCTGCCTCATCGAAAAGATCTGTTCGGTAGTAAAGTCCTCGGCTATCCGTGTCAAGCGGGAACGCATACGTCTTACCTTCATAAGTCGACTCAGTCAAAGTAAAAGCCAGGTACTGGCCGCGCAGTCCTGCGCGGTCGATGTAGGCGTCAACAGGCAAGAGCAGTTCGGCGTGAGCACGTTGCGGAACAGTGAATCTGTCAATAAGGTAGATATCCGGCCCAACACCCGCGACTATCGCCGAGAGTAGTTTCGTATTATCCGTCAGGCCGTCCGCAACGTAGGTGCTGACAACCTCTATTGTGTCCTGCGACCTGTTGAATGCTGCGACCGCAGTTTCCAACGCTTGCCGTTCGATCTCGCCGCCGAGTATATGCCAGAATCGCACCTGGACTTTGGCTGAGCAGGGAAGACTGACTAGGAACATCAGCGCGCTCATTGACAAGATGATCGAACCCCAGAACACCAGCTGCCTTCTCGGCCCATTCATGACGACCATCTCCCGTTTTGTTGTGGCCCCCGAGTGGACAACGACTTCCACACATCGCCATCTACCGGAGCGATCCAGCTAAGCCAAGCGTCAAGGCATCTACACCCATTCTCACCCCCTTGTACGACAGGCAGTCACGCGCAGGTCCCAGCACAGTGCGGTGGGCATCTGCCACCACCACCCCCGAATGAATGGGCACCACAGGGCACACCGAATAACGCAACCTAGGTCATCAGCCACAGGCCAGGTTTCTCTGCCATGGCGCCGGTCCTCACCAACCACATGCGATGTTTCTTGCCACTATGTCTTCCGGTTTAGTCCCATTTGTTAGCGTATAGTTGTGAATCCTGGTTGATACTACTCTGCAAACTCCAACCTGTCAAGATGGATCTCACCAGGACTTTCGGCCAAGACCAGGGATCCAGCGGAGGCTGCCCCAGATTGTCCCGAGCTGTGATGGCCAGATACTACAGGGAGACGGGCAGACGGACCGGATGGCTGGTCAGTCTAGCCCTTCCCGTATCCACACTTGCTATGGTATCGCGTGACCAGATAGAATGGTTTTGTACTCAAATCCTGTCCTGTTCTGTTCGCCGGGAGTGGAGACAAGTCATGCCAAACCTACCCATGGAACGAAGAGCCGAGATCATCCGCCTGCTCGAAGCCCACGGGAGCGTGCGGGTAGCCACCCTTGCCGTGCGCTTTGGCGTTACTGAAGAGACGATCCGCCGGGACCTGGAGGCTCTCGAGGAGCAGGGGGTTCTCCAGCGTACGTATGGCGGCGCGGTACGGGCAGACATCACACCTGTGGAGAGCCCGGTCAGCCGGCGAGAGCTCGAGCATCAGGAAGAAAAGGAAGCCATAGCACAAAAGGCGGCCGAGCTTGTTGAGGACGGGGCTACTCTCTTCCTCGATGCAAGCACAACCGTCCTCGCCCTTGCGCGGGCGCTGCGCGGCAAGCAGAGGCTGACCATTGTAACCAACAGCGTGAGAGCAGTGACTGAACTGGCCACCCGCCCCGGCTACACCGTAATCTCAACCGGGGGATTGCTCAGGGACTCCTCGCTCTCATTCGTAGGCCCCCTTGCCGAGCGGGCCGTCAGCCAATACCACGTCGATTGGGCTTTCCTCTCCTGTAAAGGTGTTACCCCCGAACAGGGGCTTACTGAATCCAACGAA
>JBLNBY010000103.1:0-4759 GCA_050260295.1 Bacteroidota bacterium | reverse complement strand
CATGTTTCATGATCTACTCCTCCGGATCTGGGAAGCAGTCTAGGTTCATGAGCGGTTTCCTCCTGATAGGCCTTGCCAACGGGGCATTCTGGCCCCGTTGGCAAGGAGTAGCCTGGCTGCTGGGTCGGCGCGGGCTAGGGCGCCAACGGTACCAAAGCGATAAAGGTAATCATTGCAGGTTCCGGGCAAAAATGGCCTGCAGGCGCTGGGCCTGTCCCGAGAAGAGTTGAGTGGCTAGAGCCTCGCCCCTGTAAACTTGCGGGAAGAGTTCGCCATCCAGCACGCCCCACCATGAGTCGTCCTTGGTGTAGTACCAGGGTTGCACCCTTCCATACTTAGTGATGATGTCGATGAAGACCATGCGGTTGTACGGGGGTTTCTTCATCTGCAGGAAATCTGCGAGCAGGTCGATGCGGTTTGGTACCATCTGACCCATCTCGTAGAGCTTTGTCTGCGCGGTTTTGTCCATGGTCAGATACTTGACTAACTCGTACGCGAGTTGCGGGTGGGTAGTCGTGGCGCTGACGCCGATTCCCATAGAGCCGACCCAGGTCCGGGACTGACCGGTCCGGGGACTGGCAGGCCAGGGGGCGATATCCCACTTGAACTTCAGGTTGTTCCAGAAGAAAGCTTGGTCCCATGGTCCCATGTAGAACGTGGCAATCTTTCCCTGGAGCCACCAGTTCCAGTTGTCAGAG
The DNA here is from genome assembly GCA_050260295.1 of Bacteroidota bacterium. GTDB lineage: Bacteria > Bacillota > Limnochordia > Limnochordales > DUMU01 > DUMU01. The sequence continues at coordinate 4,061 of JBLNBY010000103.1, read as the reverse complement.
TTGGGAGGAGTGGCTACCTTCTCCACCAGGGAAAGGTTGGCGACCCACTGAACCGCCTCGGCGAACTGAGGAGTATCCACGCCCAGCCTTGTCAGGTCGGCGTTGAAGTAGTCAGCCCCGTTCGACCAGATCGCTCCCTCGATCGGGAAACCCAGGGGCCACCCGGCCATACCCCAGATGTCTATGCTTCCGTCGCCGTTCCGGTCGTGGGTGAGCTTGCGCCAGAGTGATACTGCCTCGGGCCAGAGAATTGGCCTGTCGGCGGCCGGCGTCTTGACCCCGGCTTGGTCGTAAAGATCGATGTTGTACACCATCGCCCAGGGACCTAGGTCTTTGGGAAGTGCCAGGATGCTGTTGCCAGTCCCGGGCCGCTTGCCGTCGAACCGGTAGAGATTGATGCCTGCCGGCCAGATGGTCTGCGTGGGAGAGTCCTTATCCTGTCGAATATAGGGAGTGAGGTCGAGCAGGATGCCGCCCGCAGCCGCCCAGTTGGCGAACTGGTCGAGGGGCACGTAGAACACATCGGGGGTGATGCCGCCAGCGATCATCGCCATGAGCCTGTTCGTGAACTCAGCCGAGGGCACGTACAGGACCTCTACATCTACTCCCGGGTGCTCCGCCTCAAATAGATCTATCACGGCTTCGTATATCTGGCTCTCGGTGGTACCCGTCCAACCCATGAAGACCAGCTTTGTCGCGCCAAGGGCGTTCCCTGACAGACCCACCATGAGCGTCACGAGCAACAATGCCGTCAATACGGCACGCTTCATCTTGCTACCTCCCTTCAGGACTGGGGCCTCAGTCTCAGCTGGGGGCGTGGCGCAGACTGCCCCCTCAGAGCACCTTGATCGTTACGGCAAGATCCCGCTCGAAAGCAGGTAACGGTATCGTCCAGTGGCGGGTGTCGGTCACTACCTGCGTCTTTGCGATTATCTCGCCCTTGTAGGTATCCCAGAACTGCACCACTAGAGTCTCGGGATCGGTTCCGGTGCCAGCCACACCTGCGGGGGAGTCCCCGTGCTTCCTGCTCGCGTACTGCTTGTTCCACACCTCCTCCCACCAGGACTCGCGCCCCACCGTAAGCACTGCTCCCTCCACTACGGCTTTCGGTTCTGCTGCTGCCGTTGACGCCATGCGGGGCGCCATGTTGAGGAGCCAGAGCAACACACGGGTCTCGTCGGACACCCCGAAGACGCGGACCGCGTCGGACGGCATTGCCTCGACCACGACGTGGCGGGAGATGGGTGCGGGGACGAAGCCCTTCCAGTCGAAAGTGTGGACGAAGCGGGACAGGGCGGCCTGGACCTGGTACATCCCTTCTGTCAAGACGTGTGGGCTACGGTAAGGCCACCGCAGGCCCTGGCCGGCGCCGCCGCTGGCCAAATGGGCCCAGGTCATATTGTGGTAGTACTCCGCATCAAACGCAGGATCACTGATCCAGCGTTCAATCGGGCCGCTCTCCGTGTCGAGATACGGGCGTCCATCCGGCAGCTGGGAGCGGGCATAGAGCGTCGCCAGCTGGACGTCCGAGGCGGCATCGACTGTGTTGGCCGGACGGTTCGTCGCCGCACCTACATACTGGTGGGTGGTGGCGAAGTCGAGGTCGGGGTGGTTCAGCACCGCATCAACCAGTGCCTTCGAAGGGAAAGGTGTTGCCAGGGAGGCTGTGAGCAGGTGAGTGCGACCGTACCACTTCATCTCCAGTGAGCGCACGAATGCCGCTGTCTCTGTGATCCATGTCGATATCTCCTGGGGGGTCGCACCCCACCACAGGTCGATCTCGTTCATCAACTCCCAGGCCAGGATGGCGGGGGAACTGCCCCACCTTTCGATGGCAAACGCCAGTCGCCGCCGCTGCCACTCGATGGCCGCAGGGTTGGTGAGGAAGCCTCTCATGCCCGTCAGCGGTCCGCCGTTGCGGGTGTTGTACGGGTTGCGGGTCCAGTTACGTTCCATCCAGAACGGGTCCCAGGGAGTGATGATCAGATAGACGTCATTCTCTTCTGCCAGTTTGATGAACTGATCCCAGAAGGTTACTACCCGCGATGCATACTCCCCGAGGGGGTATTCCAGTAACCCGTACGACTCCTGCGCGTACTCCAGCATGACGCGCAGGGTGTTGATGCCGCTTGCTTTCAGCTTTGCCAGGTATCTGGCGGCCTCGGTAGGGTTGCTGGTGATGAGCAAGTCATCCAGGTTCGGCCAGGTGATAGCGTCGTTGTGGCCTATGACTATGAAGGGCTCACCTGATTCGGTCTGAAAGTAGAACCCCTGGGGTGCAACCTCTATCCATTCGGCTGCCGCCACTGGCAAAGCTAAGGCCGAGGCCAAGGGCAATAGCAGTAGCAGGAGTAAAGGCAAGGGAGAAAGCCGAGGAGCGTAGGTAAAGGTGGAGCCCGGTATCCTCACCGCCATCTTCTCATCCTCCGCCTCATGTCAATCGCACTTGTACTCGCCGGACGCCGGCGGGCGTCGCCGGACGCCCGGCGCATAGCGGCTGCATTCCTAGATCCCCAACTGATCCCTGAACTCCTTGACGCGAACCTCCAACTGCTTCTTGCCGGCTTCCAGCGCGGCAGGTACTGACTGCCGATCACGCAGGGCACGGTTCATGATGTCCTCGATGATGCCCAGTCCCGTACCCCAGGGTTGCGCCGGGAAGAAGACGAACTGTTGCTGCACTATGGTCTGGTGGTCCTTCAGCTGCCGCCACTCCTCAGTGGCGAGGGCGTCTTTGCGGATGGCGACCTGGCCGAAGCCGGCCCATGTGGCGCTGTTGCGGGACATGAAGTCGATGAACGTGGCCATGGCTTGCACTTTCTGAGGCTGATCCTTGGGCTGTCTATACATGACGAACTGGTGTGAACCGGCCCAGACGGCTGGAGCAACGTCGCCATACAGGCGGTCAGCTTTGGCCACCCGGAGGTCTACTTTCCCCTGGGCGCGCAGGTCCTGGGCTTGCCGCAGGAACCAAACACCATCGACTGCCATGCTAACCTGCCCCGTGAACATGTCCGGCCAGATCTCAGGGGGAGGAGCTACCTTGTGTTTGAACATGAGGTCGACCACGTACTGGAGCGCGTTCTGCCCGGGCGGATCGGCAACGGTGACCTGGGTGTAGTTAGGGCCTCCGAAGTAGTCACCGCCCATCTGCCGGAGGGCGGCATACCATTGCGGTCCCCAGATGCCGAAACGGGTGCCCCACTGGTCCGTCTGGTTGTCACCGTTCTTGTCAAGGGTCAGTTTGCGGGCGTAGTCGAGGAACTGGGCGGCCTGCTGCGGGGGGCCGGGGAGACCGGCCGCGTCGAAGTGGTCCTGGTTGTAGAAGAGGAGTAGAGGATGAACATCCAGAGGGATGCCATACCGCGTGCCCCCGTATATACCCTCGCGGCTGATGCGGCCGATGAAGTCGTCGTCCGTAAGGCCGAGCGAGTTGAAGACGTCGTCGAGGGGGCGCAATACGTTCTGCAGGGCTACTTCCGGCATGCGGTCACGGTTGATCAGGCCCAAGTCCGGTGGTGAACCGCCGGCCACCGCCACCACCACTTTGCTGTAGTACTCGCCCCATCCGATCGGTGTGGGCTGGATGCGGATCTTTCCCGCGTAGTGACTGTTGAACCTGTCGATAAGCAGGTCAAGCCCTTCCTTGTCCGGGCCGGTGATGCCGTGCCAGAACTCGATGGTGACCACCGAGGCGGCGCCAGCGGCTGCGGGTACGAGGGCGAGAGTGGCCAGAGGTAGGAGTCCGAACAGTATCACAGCGACCAACCCGAAGCAATCGTTCCTGGTCCGAAGCATCATGCTTCCCTCCTGTTGCACGTGCTTTCTCAGAATGCGTCGGGACATGCGTCTTGCTCTGTTGGGCCGACCGACCTCTCGTGAAGCGGCTACAGCTGCTGAACTCCGGCAGTTCATCACCTCCTAAGCGAGGAACTCGGATCTACAAGGTCGTGAGCTCCGATCTGCTACGCCAGGAGCTCCGACTCAGCCAGGCGGATGGGCGGGAAGAGCCGGTCCATCACGAGGGCGGCGGCGCCAAGTGGTCCGGCGTCACTACCAAG
>JBLNBY010000102.1:0-2916 GCA_050260295.1 Bacteroidota bacterium | reverse complement strand
AAGCGAGGAGGAACTCGACCGGGTGGCAGAGCGGGGCAGGGCCCGGCGCCGTGCTGCCGCGGGAGCTGCTGCGACGGCCGTAACCGAGGGACACAATGGTACACCGAAGCGTATGGAGCTAGGCCAGGCCGTTCGGGCTGGTGAGACGGTCAAAGACGCGAGTGATGGGGCGGTTACCCTGACGGCCGGGGCAATCGGGGCCATTCGCGACGGAAACGCTTGACAGCCATCTACCTCATTCCTATAATTATCAGCGACTCTACAACTGTTTGGCTGGTAGTGCCAGCATAAGGCAACTGAGTGAGCACCAACAGGAAGATGGCAATGGCGGCCACGGCAAAAAGTGCCGGGGCCGCATGTTGCCTCCTGGGGTGCTTATTATGGTATCTGGCTCCTACTGGCGAACAGGGGACAATTACGGGTGAGGAGAGAGGGTATGGCGGAAAAAGAAGTGCTCCTGACCCCGGAAGGACTTCAAAAGCTGGAGGAAGAGCTCGACTATCTGAAGCGGGTGCGCAGGCGGGAAGTGGCGGCCCGCATCAAGCAGGCATTGGAGTTCGGGGATATATCAGAAAACTCCGAATATGACGATGCCAAAAACGAGCAGGCGTTCGTGGAAGGGCGCATTTTGCAGTTGGAAAAGATGCTCAGCAACGCCCGCCTCGTGTCGGGTGACGGCAAGAGCGACGTTGTCACCGTCGGCAGCCGGGTCCGGCTAATGGACCTGGACAACGGCGAAGAGGTTGAGTACACCATCGTTGGTTCAGCCGAGGCCAACCCGGCTCAATTCAAGATCTCCAACGAATCACCGGTTGGCCGGGCGCTCATCGGGCAGCGAGCGGGCCAAGAGGTCAACATCCAGGTTCCCGCAGGTATCCTTCGGTACAAGATCCTCTCGGTTCAATAGCAGCAGCGTGTGTCAGCAAGAGTTACGGCGGCGTGCGGCAGTAGCAGGTAGATTCCAGGTGCTGCAGGGATGCTGGCCGGTAGCAAGGAAGAGCGTCTATGGAAGACATCCACAACCAGACCGATAGCCGAAACCACGACCACGGTCCTACCGGTCTCCCAGGCCAAGCCAAGGGTGAAGAGCAACTCGGGGATGAAAACGACCAGATCAAAGCCCGACGGGAAAAAGTCGAGCAGTACCGGCAGTCCGGTATCGAGCCTTACGATGGTCCGTTTGGCCCGCGCCACCGGGCAGGGGTGCTTGTGTCAGAATTCCCGGCTCGGGAAGGAACGCTGGTTCGCGTTGCTGGGCGGCTGCGTGCCGTGCGTATCCACGGAAAGGTCAGCTTCGCGGACCTGTGGGACGAGTCCGGCAAGGTACAGCTCTTGGTGGGACAGGATCGGGTGGGTGATGCTGCGTACGAGCTGTGGCAGACGCTTGACCTGGGTGACCTCGTGGGTGCAGAAGGCCGGCTGATCAAGACCCGCCGGGGTGAGGTGAGTGTCGAGGTGCAGGAGTTTCGGCTCCTCGCCAAGGCGCTCCGGCCGCTTCCGGACAAGTGGGCGGGGCTGAAGGACGTCGAGTTGCGCTACCGCTACCGTTACCTGGACCTGATCAGCAACGAAACCTCGCGTCGCACCTTCATCCTGCGCAGCCGTATTCTGCAGGCAGTACGTCGTTTCTTTACCGACCGCGGATACCTGGAGGTCGAAACTCCCATGCTTCACCCGGTTGCCGGGGGAGCAAACGCGCGTCCTTTCACCACCTACCACAACGCACTGGAGATGCCCCTTTACCTTCGCATTGCTCCAGAGCTCTATCTAAAGCGCCTGCTGGTCGGAGGCCTCGAAAAGGTTTTCGAGATCGGGAAGAACTTCCGCAACGAGGGAATAGACACACGGCACAATCCGGAGTTCACAGCGCTGGAAGCCTACGAGGCGTATGGTGATGCCCGAACCATGATGGGAATCACCGAGGAATTAGTGGCGGGTGTGGCCCGCGAGGTGTTGGGGACGGAGACTGTCACTTACCAGGGACGGGAGATCAGACTGACCCCGCCCTGGCCCCGCATCACCATGCGCGAGGCGTTGGTGGGGTTTGGGGGAGTGAGTCCTGCGGATGTCCAGACCGAGGACGGACTCACGGCAGCGGCGGCTGCCCGCGGCCTGCAGCTCGAGAAGACAAACTACGGCGAGAAACTGGCCGAGTTGTTCGAACTGCTGGTCGAACCGCAGCTCATCCAACCCGTGTTCATCACGGAGTATCCGGTTGAGATATCGCCGCTAGCCAAGCGGATGCCGGACGATCCTCGGTTTACCGATCGCTTCGAGCCGTATATCTGTGCGCAGGAGATCGGGAACGGCTTCTCTGAGTTGAACGACCCGATCGATCAGCGCAACCGTTTTCTTGCCCAGGTCGCCGCAAGGCAGGCGGGGGACGAGGAAGCGCACATGATGGACGAGGATTTCGTGCGTGCGCTGGAGTACGGTATGCCGCCGGCCGGCGGACTGGGGATAGGTATCGATCGGCTGGTGATGCTGTTGACCGATTCGGCCTCCATCCGGGACGTGCTGCTCTTCCCGCAGCTGCGGCCGGAGGACAGACCCTGATCCCGGGCCGGGCTGGCTGTGGGCTGGTGAATGGAATGGGAATGCGCTGCGCTTTTGGGGAAAAGCGAAACGAGATTTATCAGGGTACTTGCCACAGACCAAAGGGCGTGGTAAACTCACTCCTGCGCCCCCGAGGGACGACCTCGAGGGGAGAACCCTGAGCCGGTAGCGCCGCTAACGGTGAGACCGGCGGCGGGGTTGCAAAACCGAAGCATGCCTGGTAAAATATCCAGGCAGCTTTGCTCCTTGAAAACGGAACAGTGCGTAAGTGACGGACCTGTGATTCGGCGAGTTTCAGGCCAGAGGGACCTGAAGGAAAAGCAGAGAGGTTAGCTTGAAGTTTTTTCGGAGGGTTTGATC
>JBLNBY010000101.1:0-4418 GCA_050260295.1 Bacteroidota bacterium | reverse complement strand
GGACCACCCCGGCGATGCTGGTGTTGTACTTCGCCGCGCTCTCCTTGAGAAAGAGGTACTGCGCCTCGTCGAGGTACAGTTGCGTTCTGTACTTATCGTTCATCATCCCATCCACCCCATTCACATCATACTGTATTACAGCATTCCGCGCAAGGGGGCCCCTGGCCGACCTCTCCCCCGGGCTCACCCACGTCTCGTTTCCCCGTTGGGACCGCGACCTCCGCCGAGGAATCGCCGGGTACCTGGCAGCCCTTCGCTCACTGCAGGTGGACCTGGTTCACGTGCACGCCGCGGCCGAGCTCGTGCTCCTTGCCCGCCGAGCCGTGCGGTGTCCCCTCGTCTTCACCGTCCATGGCTTTCACGGGCGCGGCGCCGGTTTCAGTTATGCTTTGGCGCGCCAGTCAATGAGGTTCGCCGATCGTACCATCTGCGTCTCCCGCGCCGAACAGTCACGGCTGCCCGGGGCGGTCCTGATCTACAACGGGGTCGCCGACCCCGGCTGTTTCCCGCCGCCTAAAAGCGGCCTAGTGGGCAGCCAGAAGGCCTGTTCAACCGCCCGCGCCGGTCTTCGTCGCTCAGGCGCCTCAGTCCACTTGAACCGGGTCAACGGCACAGAGGCTACCCCATGATGGGGTAGCCCCTGTACCCGCGGTGCATCCGTCCCCTAAGGACCCTTAGTTCTCGCTTCTACCCTGACCCCCGGAACCGCCTGCTTCCTTGCTGGACCCTTCCTCATCGCGCTCCTGGTGCTGCTCCCGCCCTTGATGCTGCTCCGTTTCCTGTTCCTGCTTCGTCTCGTCCTCTGAAGACTGGTCCTGCATCTGAACCTGTTCTTGCGCCCGGTCCAGTGCTTCGACCTGTTCCTGGGCCGCTTGGAGCGCGTGCTCCAGGCCTTCGCCCTGCTGCTCGCCCTCTTGATGCAGTTGCAAGCCTTCACCCTTCTGCAAGACGACTCGCAGCTCGCTCACAATCTGCCCCAGGTCGACCCGCTGTTGGGCCATCGTCCTCACCCGTTCACTGATGCGAAGGGTTGTCTCTGGGCTTGCTTTCAGCTCGGCCATGATCTGGACCATCTCCCGGACCGCCACCGGGTCTGCCCCCGCCTCCAGCGCCTCCTTGATCGCCTGGACGGCCGGGTCGATGTGGTCCGGCTCAGCGTTCAACCCTTCCAGGTAGGTGCGCAGGTCGGTCACCGGGTCCGGATTGTCGGCCAGGACAGGCCCTCCGAACATCCCGAGGGAAAGCATGCCGACCAGGAGCCAGACCACCAACCCTTTCCTACAGCGACTCCCTTTCATTTCCGTAGCCTCCTAACCTCTCTGGATTTCTTTGCACCTTCAGCCTAACCCACTTCTGTGGCCCAGACTGTGAGGCGCGTCACAAGGCGAAAGAATTCTTAGCCTAAAAGACGGAGCCCCTCCAGGTCGCAGAGCACCAGGTGGTGGCCGTTCATCGCAACCGGGCCGAGTTCAGCCACCATCCGGAGAATCCCCTCGCACAGCGAACTCAACCTTGTCCTCCCCAACCCCCGCGACCCTGGAGCTCACCGTCCTGCTCTCCACCCTCCTTGCCTCCTTCCTCGTCTTTCTCCTCCTCGGAGTTTAGCTCTCCCGCCCCACCCGACTCCGGGTCGTCCTCCACCCACTCGAGTTGAGCCTGGAGAGCCTCCTGCTCGCTCTGGGAGAGCGGTGCGGGATTGCCCGGAACGTGGCCGACGCCAAGCGACACCTGGTGCCCGGCCGTCACCTGAACTGCGACCTCTCCCCCTGAAACTTCGACCTTGCCCCGGTGGACCGCGGCGAGGGTTTCACCGTCCGGGCCGACTGCCACGGTGAACATAGTTCCCCGCACACCGACGACGGCAGCCGGCGTCTCCACTGTGAAACGCTCGCCGGGGGCCAACTCCCGCCGAAGGTTCACCCAGATCCGGCCGAGGAAGAGAAACAGGTTGGGGGAATCCACCGCGCGTCCCTCACCAGGAGCCAGCGTGAGCACGGTGCGGCCGGTCACTCGGAGCGACCTCCCGTCCCCAAGCTCCAGGTCCAGAAGGGCGCCGGGTCCAGTGCGCACTCGTGCTCCGGCAGGTAAAAGATCGCCCACTCTAATCGATCGCGGCGTCGCCGCAGGATCGAGGTAGCTGGACCACGATGCCGCGCCGCGGACCGCCCTGGCCAGTGCCGCTGCCCCCGGGCCGACAGACAACGAAAAGGCGCCAGGGGGCACCGAATCACCCGAACTTGCGGCGGCGACCAGCGTGACCAGCCCGGCCACTAAGCCGAGGGAGACTCCCCACCTGGCCGCCAGCCGTCGGGGATCGGATCGGCCAGCTCTTCGCCTCGCCTGCATGGCATATCCCCCCCTATTTCCAGCTTGACTCAGAGCCCCAGTCAGCGCTGTAATCGCCGTCACAAGTAGCGTCAGTATAGTGGTGCCAAAAGAGGACAAGCCCAGAGGGAAAGCCACCGCTCCACCAAAGAGGGCTTTTTCAGCGGGGCGACGGCCTGGCCGGCTCGTGGAGTACGCCCGAACCAGGTGCTCCAAACGCAGGTGGCGGAGCAACTTCAGGCGGCGCCTTATGAGCGCACACCGGACCGCCAGGGCTATCGCAACGGCTACCGAGAGCGAAAGCTCACAACCGCCTAGTCGGACAGCCGAGGCTGGAGAGACCACGGAAGGATTACGGAGCATCAGGAGAAATGATAATGCGAAAGCGAGCGACGATGATGGCCAAGATCGCCTACCTCCTCCCCTACCTCGAAACCGGCGGCACGGAGCAGCATGTCCTGAACCTGGTCCGGGTGCTGAAGGAGCGGCATTCGCTGGTTCTGGCGGCCCCACCCGGCCCGCTGGCGGAGCGGTTCGCCGCCGAAGGTATTCCGCACCTCACCTTCCCCAGGTTCGACCGGGACCTCTGGGGCGGGCTGCGGGCCTTCCGCCGGGTCATGCGGGAGTTGCGCCAGCAGGGGACGGAGCTGTATCACGTTCACGCCGGCATCGAGCTTTTGTTGCTCACGCGCCTCTTGGGAGGGCGGCCCCTCGTCTACACCATCCACGGCTTCTTCGGCCCCTCGGCGCCGACCGACTACCGCCTCGCCGCCTTCGTCGCCAACCGGGTCGCTGACCGGGTGATCTGCGTCTCCCAGGTTGAACGGGAGAAGCTGGTGTCGCTCGGCCTCGACGCCGCCAAGACCACCGTGATCTGGAACGGCGTGCCGGAACCCCGGACTCCCGAGCCGGCAGAGGTCGCGGCCTTCCGCCAACGGTTCGGCCTCGCCCCCGACCGCCCCCTGATCGGCGCCATTGGCCGACTGGAGAAGCAGAAGGGCCTGGAATACCTGGTGGACGCCTGCGCCCTGGTGAAGTCCGGGGGACTCGACCCGCGACTGCTCCTGGTGGGCGACGGACGGGAGCGTCCGGCGCTGGAGCAACAAGCCCGGACGCTCGGAGTGGACGTGGTCTTTGCTGGCTTTTTGGGAGAAAGGGAACGCGACGCTGCTTTGGCGGCGATCGACGTCTTCGTCATGCCGTCCCTCGGCGAGGCCCTACCCCTCGCGCTGATCGAGGCCATGGGGGCCGGAAAGGCGATCGTGGCCACCCCCGTCGGCGGCATTCCGGAGATCATCCGGGACGGGCAAACCGGCTACCTCGTGCCGCCCGGAGATGCCCAAGCGTTGGCTGAGCGGCTGGCGGAGTTGGGCCAGGACAGCGGACAGCGTCAACAGATGGGCCGGGAAGCCCGTCACTTCTTCCAGGAAAGACTCACCCACCGGGCGACCGCCGAGCGGACGGAAGACGCCTATGTGCAGCTTTTTGCCCTGAGCCCTCAGCGATGAGCCATGAGGAGTGCTGAGGCCTCGGAGGCTCTCTACCGGGGAAGTGTCAGCCCCCCAGCATCGTTTCGCTTGGCGTCCGGCCTGCCGCGCCTAATTCATTACGGTACAACGTAACTACCAGCCCCACTACCACCCAGAAAGCGCCGCCAACCTCCAGCCCCCAGATCGGGATGTCTACCTGCTGGTGGATGAGTACCCCGATCAGTGCTGCAAAGATCCCTTGGTAAAGCACGTCACCTGTCCGAGCCAACTGCCAGGACATCCACATCACGCGTCCGAGAATAGCCACGAAGACTAAAAAACCTACAAGGCCGAACTCGGCCAAGACCTGCAGGAAGAGATTGTGCGCGTACGCCACCACCGGCTCCGGCGCCCCGGGCAGAACGTACTTCGGGTAGACGTGCATGAACACCCCGGCCCCCACCCCAAACCAAGGGTGATCCTTGATCATGTTTAGGGTCGAACGCCAGATGTACAGGCGGTTAAGGTTTTCAGCAAGGCGGAAGGAGGAGGAGAAGCGGGCAGAAAAGGCGGGAACAATGCTCAAAGCCAGGGTTACCGCGGCTAACCCCGAGGCGGCCCAAG
>JBLNBY010000100.1:0-3274 GCA_050260295.1 Bacteroidota bacterium | reverse complement strand
CGGCTACCCGCCGAGCCTCGAAGACACGAAGAAGGCCCTGCGGGAGATGAAGGACCTGGGCTTCACCTACGTGGAGTTGGGTTGGGCGGCCGCATCATGCGGGACTGGGACGGCGTCTTCGTCGCCCTGAAAAAGCACGGACGTCTACTGCGCCGTGGACGTGGGGAACGTCCCCCGCCTGGAGGAGTACGCCGGCGGGGGAGTCGCCGGTGTCACACCCCCGGCGGAAGCACCCAGGCTCCCTTTTCCCGGCGCAGGCCTCGAGCTCTGAGCGCGAGGAATGCTTCCCGCTCCTGGCGGAACCACGCCTCGCCCAGAAGCGGGAGGCCTTTGTCGTAGGCCTCCAGGGCCGTCACATGCCCTTCCCGCAGCATGCGGCGGAACTCGTCCGGCGTATAGCCCACCGTTTCCAGCGGAAGGCCGGGTGGACGCAGCTCGGCCAGCACCGCCAACCTGGCCAAGAACTCTACCGGCAGAGCGGACGCGATCACCAAGACATCCAAGTCGCTGCCGGCGTAGTAGGTTCCTGCCGCCGCCGAGCCCACCAGGATGACGCATTCCGGTTGGATCCTTTGTTGAAGCGCCGTGCAGAAACCCTCCAAGCCGCTCCGCCAAGCGGCGGGCAGGTTGAGCCGGTTCAGGCTGAGGACGCAGTGGTTCAGCTCTGAAGCTGCCTCTTGACGAACTCCACCAGCCTTTTGGCGCAACGCAAGGCACCCTCCCCCATCGCTCCGGTATAGTGTCCTGAAGGTGTGCCGGAAGGCAACGCATCGGGATAGCGCGACGGTATGTAGTGCAGGTCCAACTGGCGGGCGTCGTCCAGCAAGCTCTCCGGAACGGTGATTCCGGCGTCCGCCACGCGATCGAGCAGGTCGCCGACCGAGTGGCCCCAGGGCGCTTGATGCAGGAAGAACAGGAGAGCCTTCACGGCCTTCTCCGCGGCCTGTTGGGCGTAGAAGGCGCAGGCGTTGTACCTCCGTCCAGTTAAGAGCACCTGCGCCGTATCGAGGTCGGCCTCCGCTTCAGACAGCCACGCTTCGGTTCGGCTCACGGTGGGCGCCCCCTCTCGTGTGACTTCGTCACTCAGGTCAAATTATACCATCGACTTGGCGAGGGGCAACTCCACGTGGAAGGCGGCTCCCCGGCCCTCCTCGCTCTCGGCCCAGATGCGGCCGCCGTGGCGCTCCACAATGTTCCGGCACAGGTACAGCCCGCCACCTCCACGTGCTCCTCGGGGTTCACTCTGGTCAGTCCCAGGATCAACCGTAGCTCCTTGTTCAAGGCGGTTAAGGCCACCGCCAAGGCCACGGTCCCCGGGCTTGGTGCATCCCCCAAGGCCGGCTTCACTTTCTGTCGCAGAAAGGCCTGCAGATCGAACATGGGAATTATGACTTCATCCCGGTGAGGGCGATGCCCTGGACGATATGGCGCTGGAAGAAGGCGAAGACTACCAAGACCGGCACCACCGCCAGGCTGGCCGCCGCCATGATCAGCTGCCATTCCGCTCCGGCCTCACCGCTGAACAAGGCAATGCCAACTGGAAGGGTGCGCATCGCCGAGCTCTCGATGGCGATGACCGGCCATAGGAAGGCGTTCCAGTTCCCCAAGAAGACCAGGATGGCCAGGGCCGCCAGGGCGGGCTGAACGACGGGCAAGGCCACTTTCCACCAGATGGCGAACTCGTTCAGGCCGTCGATCCGGGCGGCGTCGAGCAGGTCCTCGGGAATCCCCGACATGAACTGGTTCATCAAGAAGACCCCGAACGCCGAGATCAGTCCCGGCACCATCAGGGCCAGGTAAGTGTCGATCCACCTGAGCTGGCTGAACATCATGAACCACGGGATGATCAGCATCTCCGTCGGAATCATCAGCGTGCTTAGGATGAGGAACAAAATCACGCTGCGTCCCGGGAACTTGAGCTTCGCCAGCGCATAGCCGGCCAGGGAATCGAAGAACAACTCGCTGATTGTCACCACCACCGCAACGATCGCACTGTTTAGATACCACCTGAGGTAGTCCGTCTTCTCCAACAACTGCACGTAGTTGCCCAGGGTCGGAGCCTTGGGGATCAGGTCGATTTGAAAGATCTCCGCCCCCTGCTTAAACGAGGTGGCCAGCATCCACAAGAAGGGAAAGATCATGAAGATCGTGCCCGCCACCAGGGCAACGTGCTTCAACACTTCAGCCCTGGCTCTGGGAGAACCACGCCGTTTAATCGGGGTACCGTTGGGTCTATCCTGCATCCTGGGGTCTCCCCTTTACCTGTGTCAATAATCGATCCGCCGGTTGAGCAACTTCATCTGAATGAACGTGACGACCATGATGAGCAAGAACAATACCACGGTGATGGCCGAAGCGTAGCCCATGCGGAACTTGTAGAAGGCCAGGTTGTAGATGTATGCCACCAGGCTCAAGGTGCTGTTCAACGGACCGCCCAGGTCACCCTGGCCGTAACCACCCGAGGTCATGTTCATAATCTGGGTAAAAATCTGCAGGGAGCTGATGGTCCCCAGAACCGCCAGAAAGACGATGATCGGATTGAGAAGCGGCAGCGTCACCCGGCGGAAAACCTGCCAGGCATTGGCGCCGTCGATCTCGGCCGCCTCCCGGTAGCTGGCCGGAATCATCTCTAGCCCCGCCAGGAAGATGACCACGTAGTAGCCGAGCGCCTGCCAGACCACCACTGCCGAAATGGCGTAGAGAGCCTGCGCCGGGCTGGACAGGAACGGCTGCGCCGGCAAGCCCACAGCCAGCAGCAACTGGTTCAGGATACCTCCGTTCTTGAAATACAGCCAGCGCCAGACCCAACTCACGGCCACCGTGGAGGTGATGTAGGGGATGAAGTAGATCGTGCGGTACAGGCCACGGAATCGGTTGACCGACTGGATGAGCACGGCGACCGCCAGCCCAAGGGCCAACTGCAGCGGGACGGTGATCACCACGTAGAGTAAAGTGTTCTTCGCAGCCGTCCAGAAGACCGGGTCGAGAAGGAGTTGTCGGTAGTTTTCCAGCCCCACGAACGGCTTGGCCCTGGACATGATGTCCCACTGGTGCAGGCTCACGTTCATCGCCACGAGTGCGGGGTAGATGCGCACGACCAGGAAAAACAGGAGAGGGAGGGCGATGAAGCCGTAACCTGCCAGGGCCATCCGATGGCGAAGCTTGAGCCATGACCTCCTTTTGGGGCGGAGGGCTGCACCCGACGTCACTGCTGCGATCTGTTCAGCCTTCAAAGCGATCCCGCTCCTCTCTCCCGAGAGGGCCGGAACCGGCC
>JBLNBY010000099.1:0-9577 GCA_050260295.1 Bacteroidota bacterium | reverse complement strand
GGTACTGATAGCCAGGAGCGTGCGCCGGAAATGGTCGAAAGCCAATATGGTATCGGTCAGCATCAGCAGGATTTCCGGAAGCCTCTGGTCGGCGCGGGCGATGGACGGGAGTCTCTCGATGTAGCGAACGGCGTCGTAGGCGAAATAACCAACAGACCCGCCAATGAAAGGCGGCAGGCCGGGAATAGCGGCAGCCCGTTCCGACAGGATGTGTTTGCGGAGCATATCCCACGGCTGCACGGTGGCAATGCTCTCTACCACCTCACCGTTGCTGAGGCGGGAAACACGGTGGCCCGCGACCTCCACGAACTGGTGTGCCACTCCCAGAAAGGAGTGACGTCCGGTTTCACCGTGGAATGACGCACTCTCCAGGAGGAAGGTCGCCTTTCTTCCCCGGCGGGTGGGGCCGGTTAGGGCTCGCAGCTTCAGATACAGGGAGACTGGTGTTTCAAGGTCTGCCAATAGCTCCACGGCAATGGGAATCCTCATGCCCGATCGGGCTTGGGCCAGGTAGTCTTCACGTTCGGGGATGAAACGAAACCGCAAGGGACGCACCTCCTCCCGCCCTGACCAGGTGGTCGGAAGAGAGGAGTGGAAAGGGAAACTGATACACTGGCAGATCGACGTACTTCCACCAGCACGTACCATCTACCAGCTACACTGGCACGCTGAATTGTCTCGGGAGGAGAAAGCAGGAAAAACCGGCCGCTTGGTGATGGTCAGGCCTAGGCTCTGCATTCTCGGCTCCGCTAAACTATACTCCACTCGTCTCAACTCGACCCGCGGCCTGGCGGGCTGTTGCCTGGATTATACACTCGTTTTCCTAGTAGAAGTCAAGCGGGGTAGGGAGATTTCCCCGACCCCGAACCCTTCAACCAGCTGCGCCAGCAGGGCTACCAGCGTATCCCTGCCCGCCGCAGGCGCTCGACCGCCGTCTTGATCCGCTCCACCTCCAGACAAAGCGAGAAGCGGACGAAACCCTCACCGGCGTCGCCGTAACCAACCCCCGGAGTCACGACGATTCCCGTCTTCTCCAGCAGCAGTTCCGCAAAGGAGGTCGAGGTGTGCCCCTCCGGTACAGGCGTCCAGACATAAATGGTGGCTTTCGGTGGCGTGATCGGGCAGCCAAGATCGCGCAGCGCCTGTACCAGAACGTCGCGCCGCTCCTGGTAGACACGGCACATCGCCTGAACGGGCTCATCTGACCCCTGCAGGGCGGCGATTCCCGCATACTGCACCGCCTGGAAGACTCCCGAGTCGATGTTGGTCTTGAGACGCCCGAGAGCCTCGATCACGTCCGGATTACCGCACGCCCATCCCAGACGCCAGCCGGTCATGTTGTAGGTCTTGGAGACGGAGTGGAATTCGATCCCGACCTCTTTCGCTCCCGGCGTCTGAAGGAAGCTGGGCGGACGGTAGCCGTCGAAGGCGATTTCCGTGTAGGCAGCATCGTGGCATATTACCAGGTCGTACTGGCGGGCGAAATCGACCGCTTCCGCGAAGAACTCGAGATCCGCAACAGCACCGGTCGGGTTGTTGGGATAGTTCAGAAAGAGCAGTTTGGCACGCCGCGCCACATCGCTGGGGATTTCGGAGAAATCGGGCAAGAAGTCCTTCTCGGCCCGCAAGGAAAACTTCCAGGGCTCTCCGTCGGCAAAGATCGTGCCCAGGGCATACACCGGATACCCCGGATCCGGGACAAGGTTGATGTCAGCCGGGTCGACATAGCAGAGGGAGATATGCGCTATCCCTTCCTTGGAGCCGATCAGCGATACCACTTCCCGGTCCGGATCCAGGGCGACGCCGAAGCGCCGGGCATACCAGTCTGCCACCGCCCTCCGGTAGGCCGGCAGCCCTTCGTAGGACGGGTACCGATGGTTGTACGGATCCTCTACCGCCCGTTTCAGTTCGTCCACGATGTGTGCGGGAGTCGGCCGGTCGGGATCCCCGATGCCGAAGCTGATCACGTCGACACCGGTGGCCTTGGCCTCGGCGATTTTCCGGTCGATCTGCGCGAAAAGATAAGGGGGTATGGCTTGAATGCGCCGTGCTACCTTCACTCTCGCAGCCTCCAGTTATCCAATTATCCAATGGTTATAGCTTGGCCAGGAAAGCACTGCCAAACCGGCCGGTGTAGACTTCCTCCGCTGGCCCTTCCATCCAGAGAGTCTCCCCTGGCCCGCGCCAGCGGATCTTAAGCGCCCCTCCCGGCAGGTGGACCGTCACCTGTCGCTCCTCTCCTGCAGGTACAGGGATCTGCCCGCTCACGATGGCGGCCACCACCGACGCACACGCCCCGGTGCCGCAGGCCTGGGTTTCGCCGCTGCCCCGCTCCCAGACCCGTACCCGCAGCTGTTGGCCGGGAAGCACCTCGACGAACTCCACATTGGTCCGGTTGGGGAAAGCGGGATGGTGCTCCAATACCGGGCCGATACTCTCAAGTGGGACGTTCCGAGCCGCCGGTACGAAGATGACCAGGTGCGGATTGCCCATCGAGACCGGAATACCGGCCAGCTCACCATCGACTGACGGTTCAGAAAGGGGGCCGCCCAGGCCGTACACCTGGAAGCCGCCCGTCAACCCCCGCAAGGGCACTGCCGTTTGGGCCGGAATTGGCAACGGGGCGGGTACCCCCATATCAACGACAACCTCGCTCGCATGACCCTGTTCGTCTACCCTCAGCTGCAGACGGCGCAGGCCCGCCCGGGTTTCAATGCTCAACGCTCTCTCTTTCGTGTATCCGTGGTCGTACACGAAACGTCCGACGCAGCGGATCCCGTTGCCGCACATCTCACCTTCGCTGCCATCGGCATTGAAGATCCGCATTCGGAAATCACCATCCGCGTGTGGGCGACAGATGAGGATGATACCATCACTGCCCGCGCCCTTGTAGCGGTCACTCGCAAGACGCGAAAGAGCCGCCCAGTCTGTCTTGTCTTCGTTATCCGGGCAATCCAGCAGGTTGACGAAGAGATAATCATTACCAAGACCGTGCATCTTGGTGAATTCCATTACCGGTGCCTCCCGCTGCCGGGGCTCAAGCGCACTGATGGTAGCATGGCCCCCAGTATGTGTCAATTGGCTTCATTGCAGGCAGGTTACAACTGCAGCAGGTCCTGCAAAGCTCGTTCGGTGGAACGGAAAGCCAGTGCCTGCCAGGGAATCTCCGACGGTGCGAACGCGGCCACCTCCAGGCACTCCTCCCCTGCCTTCAAGACCCCTCCTTGGACCTCAGCCACGTAGACGAGGAGTACCACTTTGGAGACAGGAAAGGAGTAGACGTTGAGGAAACGTTCCAGGCGGATCTGGACTCCTGTTTCTTCCGCCGCTTCCCGTACGGCTGCCTCTTCCACACTCTCGTCGATCTCGACGTATCCGCCCGGGAAGGTCCACAATCCATACCCTGGTTCGATGGCGCGCCGGACAAGAACGATACGCCGGCCGGCAAACGGGATGGCACCCACCGCCACCTTCGGATTGTGGTAGAAAACATAACCACAACCCCGGCAAAGGAGTCTGTCGCGCCGCTCGCCCGGCGGCCGTCCGGGTTCGAGCGGCGTGGCACAGCGTGGACAGAAGCGGGGTAACGAATCTCCATTCATGGCTGAGGCGGGTCCTCCCCCGGGGACTTGCGCAGGCAGGCTGGGGCAGGGATGTCCGGGCCAGCCAGGAAGATCGGCCGTGACGGCACGGGCGGGACGAAGCACACCCGCATTGCCGGCATGTCGACTCCAGGCGTCTCCTCGGCAAGAAATGCCTGCACGATCCAGTGACAAGCCTCTTCCTCCGCCCAATCGTCCAGGTTGATCCATCGGATACGGCGGTCAGCCCGCCACCAGGAGAGCTGGCGTTTGGCATACTGGCGGGTCGCTTTCTTCAGACGCTCCTTGGCCTCTACGAGAGAAACCTTCCCGTCCAGGTAATCGACGATCTCCTTGTACCCCAATGCCTGGTTGCTGGTGGAGTCTGGATTCCACCCGCTGGCGCGCAGTTCCTGCACCTCCTGTACCAGCCCGGCGGCAATCTGTGCCTCCACCCGCTCGTTTATACGGTGGTAGAGCGAGTGACGGGGCCTGGTTAGCCCAAACCAGTGTGCCTTGTAGCGAGAGGTGGCGGCCTGCGGGTGTAGAGTGGCACTGCGTGGCCGGCCAGTTGTCTCATAAATCTCGAGAGCACGAATGATCCGCCGCTGGTCGTTTGGGTGCAGACGGGCAGCACTCTCCGGATCTACCCTCGCCAGTCGCTCGTGGAGTGCCCCTGACCCAAGCTTGCGGGCCTCTTCCTCCAGCCTGGCTCTGATTCCCGGGTTGGGAGGTGCAGGCGGCAGTGGTAATCCATCTACTACCGCACGGATGTAGAGGCCGGTACCACCTGTCAGAATCGGCAGATGACCACGCGTATGGATGGCCGCGATTGCCCGGTGAGCCAGTTCGGTATAGCGGGCAACACTGAAGGATTCGGTGGGTTCGACTATGTCGATGAGGTGATGGGGGATCTTTTCCCTTTCTTGCCGAGAGGGTTTGGCCGTCCCGATGTCCATACCGATGTAGACCTGCATGGAATCGGCCGAAACGATCTCGCCCGTCAACGCCTCGGCCAGACGGATCGCCAGGCTGGTTTTACCCACCGCGGTGGGGCCAACGAGCACGAGCAACGGCGCGGGCACATCCATCACTCCCTCGACCAGACTCCAAACGTGACCGGGCTCTTGCGACCGCCCACGCGCCAGGTCAACCCCAACCGATCGAGCTCGTCCCCATCGACACGGTCTTTGACCACCACTCGACACCTGGCCACCCGTTTGGCCTCTTCCAATACCGGCGGCGTCAGTTGCCGGTCGTCGGCAAAAAGGCGCAAGGGGGCGAGCGGTTGCGAGTGCAGAATCGGGTTCTTGAACATCGGATCGAAATAGACCACGTCAAACGAAGCGTCCGGCAGCTGCCGCAACTCCAGGCGGTGATCGACCCTTTCCACTCTGATCCGCCGCAGGGCGGCCACCAGTGCCGGAAAGTCCGAACGCTCGGGCTGCTGGTAGCGGGCCATCCCTTCCCGTACCACGCAGGCGATGACCGGTGAGCTCTCCCATCCGACCACCTTGCCGGTCTCGCCCACCACATAACTGCTGACAATGGCATCCGCCCCGAACCCAAGGGTACAGTCAAGGACCTTCTGGCCCCGCCCCAAGTCCATGGCGGTTACCATAGGATCAACGCCGCCCTGACGTAATCTTTGTATGCGTAGTTTGGCCATGCTGGGGTGAAAGAAAAAAGGAGGCCCATCGCGGGAGTAAGCCACCACCTGCTCGGGGGTGGCAACCAGCAAGACGGCGACCGGCCCTTCCCCACGGCCGGTGTCTCCCGCGAGGAGTGATTCGACCGACCGCCCATAGCGCGGCCGGAAAAGGAAACCTTCGCGTGCGGCCAGCTCCTCGGCAGCCTTCTGCTCTCGCACATCCGGGCGGCGGCTGGTCGTAACGGCTATGCGGAGCTCTGCCTCCTCTGCGTCCATCGTTGCCGTGCGTCTCCTCAATCCGCTCTCAGGGTAGCAGCAGGCCGGCCGAACCGGCGGTCGATCTCGGCCAGGGGTAGCGCCACGACGATGGGACGCCCGTGAGGACAGGTAAATGGGTGACGAGTCCTGGCCAGCCGTTGTAACAACTCTTCTATCTGGGCGGTAGTTAATCTCTCCCCTGCCTTGATTGCCGCCTTGCAGGAGACCGTCGCCCATATCTTCTCCCGCCGGCTCATCTCCGGACCGCCCTCTCTGTCTGCGCCTGCTCGTCCGCCCTCACCTCCCCAGGCAGCCCAGGCCTGGGCAATGGCCGCTTCAATATCCGCAGGCCGGGCCATCTCCCGCCCGAGCCTCCCCCACGCGAGCGGGAGACTGCGGACCAGGATCTGACGGGGTCCGAAGGCCTCACAGCGAAAACCGAGACGGGTCAACTCGTCCCAGAAGGACGACAAACCAGCTGCAGGTGAACCCACTGCTGCCAGCAGGCTGGGCGCAAGCTCCACCGGCACGGGCAGGAGCAATTCCTGAGCGGGGGCTTCCCGTCCGGCGGCTGCCGCCGTCTCATACTCGGTACGCAGTTCATCGAAGATCACCCGCTCGTGAGCGATATGCTGGTCGATCAGCCACAAAGCGTCAGCACTCTCACCCACTATGTAGGTGAGGTGGAATTGGCCAAGCAGCCGCAGCTCCGGGAGCACTTCCCGTAATCCCCGGAGTTCTGCCGCAATCCCCCGGCCTGCGGTCAATCCCTGGGGGGCTTCAGCCAGACCACTGCCGCCAGCGTCACTCGACCGATCAGCAGCTGACGCCGGCACTCCACCCCTGTCCTGCGCTTGACCAGAATCCGGCGCCTCTCCATGAGCAAGTGGGATAGTCGAGGAAACCGTCATATCTGGGGAAGCGGGATGAGTCGAGCCGGCAGTGGCGGCCACCACCGTCCCCGCCGCTGCCGGCAGCACTGGCGGGGAGTAGCCAGGCTGCGGCCCCGGTCTACCAGCGGGCAAGCCAAGATGCCGCGCCGCTGAACCGTGCTGCTGCAGGGTCCGCAAACAGGCGAAGTGAACCAGCCGGAAGCAGGAAGACTCATCACGGAACCGTACCTCGCGTTTGGTGGGGTGGACATTCACGTCCACCTGGGCCGGATCGATTTCGAGATGGAGCACCGCCAGCGGATAGCGGCGCGGGGGCAGCAGCGATTCGTAGGCCCGCTCGAGGGCGGCGGAGAGGACGCGGCTCTCGATGACCCGCCCGTTGAGAACGAACACCTCGTCCTGGCGGTTGTTGCGATGTACCCCTGGCCGTCCCATCAACCCCTGGATGCTACCGGCCAGTCCTTCCTCTCGCGGGATCGTGAGCAGTTGGCGGGCCACCTGGCTTCCCCAGAGAGCGGTGGCTGCGGCCAGAAGATTCCCGTCTCCCGGTGTGAGAAGCCTCTCTTCACCCTCCACCAGCAGGCGAAAGGCAATCCGGGGATGAGCGAGCGCCAGCCGCCCGATGAGATCAACGATGGTGCGCCGCAATGCGGCGTCGCTGCGCAAAAACTTGAAACGGGCCGGCGTGTTGAAGAAAAGCTCCCGCACGATGACGCTCGTTCCCGGCGGTCCCGAAGCGGAGACTACGGATGAACCGTCTGCTCCTTTAGTTTGCATTTCACCTGCCTGCAAGAAGATGCGGTGGGCGTGGCCAGCCGCAGGCGGCCGGGAGATTATCTCCAATCGGGAGACTGCGGCGATGCTCGCCAGCGCTTCACCGCGAAAGCCCAGCGTGTGAACGGCAGCCAGCTCTTCCGCCCGCTCGAGCTTGCTGGTGGCGTGGGCTAACACGGCAAGGGGCAGGTCCTCGGGCGCAATTCCCTCACCGTCGTCGGTGACTCGGATCAACTCCTTGCCTGCCTGCCGCACTTCCACCTCGATGCGGTGAGCACCGGCATCGACGCTGTTTTCCACCAGTTCCTTGATGACCGAGGCGGGAGATTCTATCACTTCGCCGGCGGCGATCTTCTGCACCACGTCATCGGCCAACAGCCTGATTATGCCCATCCTTCTTCTCCCCTCCCCCGCCCTTAGTTTCGCTCGGCCTGTTTCTTCCCTGCGCCCTCAACTACGGCCAATCCCGGGGGCGGTTCCCGTTCGACTAGCTGGCGCAGCTCCGCCAGCAGGTTGAGCGCTGCCAGCGGCGTCAGATGGTCGACGTCTACTGCCGCCAGGCGTTCCAGGGCGGGATGAGGTGGCGGCGTGAAGAGCTGCAACTGAAAGGCCCGCGCTGCGGACGGAAGTGGGCGCGATGGTCGGGGGCCACCGACCGCAGCTGAAGCTGCCACTGCGGCCGGCTGCTTCTCAGCCGGTGGCGTTGATGATCCGGGCTGCGGGGCTAGAGTTGCATCGGAAGCGGGGGCGGGGGCCCGGGCTTGAGCCAGGGCTGGGGCTGGCCCCTGGGGGCGAGCCGACGACTCCAAGTACGCCAGTATGTCGGTTGCCCGCTGCAGCACCCGGTCGGGCAGGCCGGCCAACCGGGCGACCTCGATGCCGTAGGACTCGTCGGCGCCGCCCGGCTGGATGCGCCGGAGGAATATGATGCCGCCCGGGGTTCTCTCGACGGCAACGCTCATGTTGACAACCCGGGGAAGCAAGCCCTCCAACTGGGTCAGCTCGTGGTAGTGGGTGGCAAAGAGGGTTTTGGCCGCCCGGGCGGGCTCTTCGTGCAGGTATTCGGTGACCGCCCAGGCCAGGGAGAGCCCATCGAACGTGCTCGTACCCCGCCCCACCTCATCCAGGATGATCAGACTCTGGCTGGTGGCATGGTGGAGGATGTAACTAAGCTCGTTCATCTCCACCATGAAGGTGCTCTCGCCGGTCGCCAGGTTGTCGGACGCGCCAACCCGGGTGAAAATACGGTCGACTATGCCGATGTGAGCTGCCTGGGCCGGCACGAAGCTCCCCATCTGTGCAAGGAGCACGATCAGGGCCACCTGCCGCAGGTAGGTGGATTTCCCGGCCATGTTCGGGCCCGTGAGGACTATGATCTGCCGTTCCCGGTTGTTGAGCCACGTGTCGTTGGGTACGAAGCGGCCTCCAGGGACGACAGTCTCGACCACCGGGTGACGCCCCTGCTCGATCCGGATCTCGTCGCTCTCATTCACCTCCGGGCAGGTGTAGTGGCGAGCGACGGCTACCTGCGCCAGGCTGCAGAGCACATCCAGGGTGGCGATGGTCCGGGCCGCGGCTAAAAGACGCGGTGCTTGCCGGGCCACCTCGTCCCGGAGGGCCAGGAAAAGCTCATACTCCCGTTCGGCCAGCTTCTCCTGGGCGCCCAGGACCAGCTCCTCTTTCTCCTTCAATTCCGGAGTGATGAAACGCTCCGCGTTGGCCAGCGTCTGTTTGCGGATGTAATCCGCCGGGACTTGCGGGAGATTCGGCCGGGTCACCTCGATGAAATAGCCAAAAACCTTGTTGAAGCCGACCTTGAGGCTCTTGATGCCTGTCCGTTCCCGCTCGCGGCCTTCGAGGGCGGCGATCCACTCCTCCGCCTCCCGGCTGCCCTGCCGCCAGCCATCAAGTTCTGGGTCAACTCCGTCCCTGATCAGACCGCCCTCTCTCAGGAGAACGGGCGGGTCGTCGACCAGGGTTGAAAGAATGCGTTCGGCTACGTCCTCCAGTGGGTCGAAGGAATTGACGAGTTCGATGAGGAGCTGAGGTGGTTGGTCGGCCTCCTCGGCCTCGCACCCAGCCTCTGCCCGTTCGCCTGCCGTCACTCCGTCCGGGTCGCCGGCGACCGCCGCGAGCGCTTCCGCCAGCACCTTTCTGATCTGCGGGAGTGGCGTCAGTGAACGCCCCAACGCCACCAGGTCGCGGGCACCAGCGGCGGCGCAGGCAACCCGGGACGTGAGGCGTTCGATGTCACGAATTCCGGCGAGTAGCTCTCTGATTTCGTTACGGAGCAGCGTCTGCTGCACGAGATAGGAGACGGCGGCCAGGCGCCGCCGGATGGGAGCAAGCTGCACCAGAGGATTCTCGAGCCAGGAGCGCAAAAGTCGCGCCCCCATGGGGGTAACGGCACGGTCGAGGAC
>JBLNBY010000098.1:0-3242 GCA_050260295.1 Bacteroidota bacterium | reverse complement strand
CACCAGGAGGTGAGATGATCAAGGTCGAGTAAAGGAAAGGCGGAGTGGGCGAAAGGAGCTTGGGTAGCAGTGGCCCGGCTACCCCCGTTACCTGCCGATGCAAGCGCAGGTTTAGCCCGCTCACTGGATCGATGGTCTTGACCCGGCCAGAAACCAGGACACAGCGGCCGGCTATGCCTACCCGGTGACCACCCGGCAACGTCAGGAAACCCTGGCGGATTTCCTCTTCGAACGCATAAACCGAGTGCCGGCTGGCGCGCCGCGCCGTATCGCTGACCTCGGCCGGGGTTAGGGACGGAGCAGTGCGAGGATCGGAGGTGAGCTGGCCACTCTCACGCAGGAACCCCCCGGCTGCCACCCCCACGAGTTGAACGGGCTGCCCCGCCCGCAACCGGATTTCCTCGAGGGTGTCGAAGGTGTGAGCTGATTGCAGTGCCATGTTGGCCAGCCAACCTTTGACCCGGTCGGGCAAGACCACCCACAGGGGTTCAGGGAGAGGTGGGAGAGACATGAAAAAGCCCCCTGCCCGCCGGCTGCTGCCGGGCCGGGCAAGGGACAAGATATGCGTAGGACTAACAAGTTAGACCTTTGCTGGTGGTCAGATCTTGCCGTTGCGGGCCACGGTCTCGATCTCGTGATAAGCCTCGCCGGTGTAGACTGGATGTTCACATTCGGGGCAAGAGACCTGGACACTGGGCTCGTCGAGCAGATCTTCTTCCACGAAGAGGCGTGCGTGGCAGTGAGGACATTCCACCGCCACGAAGGTGGGATGGTCGTTGATCGCTCCCCGACCGTCTTGCGCCGAAGTTATGTTCGCGTCGCCGTCAGTGTCGATCTTGAGGACGGTATCGTCCGTACCGTCATCGTCGACCATGGCAGGATCGGCGGCGTAATCATCGTCTTCAGCGTCGTCCTCGTCCTGGATACCATAGACCTCATCTTCGAGGTCCATCAGATCCTCATCGATGGCCGTCATGTACTCCTGCTGGTCATCGATGGCCTCATCCAGGCTGGCAAGCTCATCGTCCACACTTTCCAGCGCGTCGAGCAGCGCCTCCCACAGCCGGAGGCTTCCGGACGCCTCGAGTTGCGCCCGCTGGCTGTCAATCAACCCCCGTACATAGGCAATCTTCTCCCGTACGCTCTCCATGGTGGCACCCCCTGTGGTTCATCCCCGCGGTCAGTATTCCCACGGCGCGCGACAAGGCAACCCGGCAGCTTCGCCCCGGTCTGGAAAAGGTTAGAAGGCCAAACCAGGTGAAACGAGACGAACCATCTGGTCAAGCCCGGGAGAGGTACTCGCCCGTACGGGTATCTACACGGATCACCTGGCCTTCCTCGATGAAGAGCGGGACGTTGACCACCGCACCGGTCTCGAGGGTAGCCGGTTTGCCACCGCCGGCAGCCGTATCCCCCCGTACTCCAGGGGCAGTCTCCACTACCTTCAATTCCACGAAGGTGGGAAGCTCGACGCCAATCGCATCGCCCTGGTACAGCTGGATACCGATCTCCATGTTTTCCTTCAGGTACTTGGGCGCATCGCCCAGCTTATCCCGGGAAAGGGTGATTTGCTCATACGTCTGCGTATCCATGAAGACGAAATCATCACCACTCTGGTAGAGATACTGCATCGGCCGTAGCTCGACGTGGGCAAGATTGACCTTCTCACCGGCACGGAAAGTCCGTTCGATCACCTGTCCGGTGCGGACGTTCTTCAGCTTGGTCCGAACAAACGCCGAGCCCTTCCCGGGTTTGACGTGCAGGAATTCGACGACACTCCAAATTTCGCCATCGACTTCGATGGTAAGACCCGTGCGAAAATCATTGCTGGAGATCACTCTTGTCCCCTCCTGCTCCTCACCCTGCTGAACAGCTCACATCGCTCCCATTGGTGACACCGCCTCGCCTCATTCAGCAGGTCTCTCTTCCCTTTCCCACATTACCCTATCCCACGACCAGGAAGTCCTTGGGCGACTGGGACAAACGCCGGGCACCAGCAGCGGTTACGACCACCAGGTCCTCGATGCGCACTCCTGCGAAACCGGGCAGATAGATACCGGGCTCTACGGTGACTACCATGTTTTCCACCAGCGTGACCTCGCCCCGCGGGGATAGCCGGGGCGGATCCTCATGGATCGCCAGTCCGACCCCATGCCCCAGTCCGTGACCGAAATACTCCCCATACCCTGCCGCTGCAATCATATCTCGCGCCACCGCGTCGACCTCGCGGCCCGTCTTCCCTGGACGGACGGCCTCGAGCCCCGCGAGCTGTGCCCGCAACACGATTTCGTAGATCTCCCGGCTTCTTTCATCCGCCGAGCGCACCGCCACGGTGCGGGTCATGTCCGAATGGTAACCATTTACAATCGCCCCAAAGTCCAGTACAACGAGCTCACCCCGACGCAGTTCTTTCTCACCCGGCTGCGCGTGGGGCAGCGCACCCCGCGGTCCAGAAGCCACGATCGAGGGAAAAGCCGGACCCTCAGAGTGACGCTTCAGATACCACTCTAACTCGAGGGCAATCTCGCGCTCTGCCGCCCCCTCCCGCACGTAATCGAGAATGTGGGTGAACGCCCGGTCGGCAATCGCGGCCGCTTCTTCGATCAATGCCAGCTCCTGTGCGTCCTTGACCGCCCGTAGCCCCTCCACCAGGCCATTCTGGTCCACCCAGGCCACCCCGGGCAACGTCTCCTGCAGCCGGGCAAAGCGCCGGACCGAGACCGTGTCGCCCTCATATGCCAGAGAGCCAAGGCCAAGCCCCCGCACCTCACCGGCCAGCGTCTCGAAGAAGTCCTCATGCCTGACCAGCCGGAAGTCAGGTGCCTCCTCCCGGGCCTGCTCCACATAGCGGAAGTCAGTGACGAGGATCGCTTCGGTCGCCGAGATGAGCAATGCCCCGCTGTCACCCGTAAATCCGCTAAGGTAGCGCATGTTTTCCAGGCCGAACACAAGAATACCGTCAACGCCACGCTCCCGCAAGCCTGACCGCAGGCGGGCAAGCCTCCCGCTCACCTGTGGCGATCCCTGGCGATTGGCCATGGCCTGATGCTCCTTTCCTGCCTGTGATCCGGGTGCCCTCTCACCTCTCTGTCGTCGGGTCCGCCCCCTTGACCGTCCCGTCGTCCCGTCCTACTTGATCCTGGCCCGGGCTGCAGCCAGCTCGAGTGCCGCCTCGAGGCCCAAACGGTATGACAACGGTCCAAAGCCAGAGATCTGACCGGCAACGACGGGGGCGAGCAAGG
>JBLNBY010000097.1:0-4608 GCA_050260295.1 Bacteroidota bacterium | reverse complement strand
CCGCAGGGCGGGGGAAGCAGAGTGCCGAATCGGGCCGCAGACCGGTTCAGGCAAGCCGAAAAGGACTGCCGCCACGCCATCGCGTCGCGCAACGCCGGGGATCACGAGTGGGCCTGCTTTGCCGCACAGCAGGCTGCAGAAAAAGCCGTAAAGGCGCTCCATCTATTCATCGGCCAGGAAGCCTGGGGGCATGTAACCGCCAAGTTACTGAAAGAGTTGCCGGCTGAACTGTCTGTACCTCCAACGCTGGTACAAAAGGCCATGGTGCTTGACACATATTACATTCCTCCCCGCTACCCCGACAGTCACCCCGAGGGGGCGCCTTTCGAGCACTACGGTGACCTGCAAAGCAGGGAGGCGATTGCCTATGCCGGTGAGATCCTTGAATTCGTCCGTTCTCAAATGGCCGGACCAGCAAGAGGTTCATGAAGCGCTCCTGAAGTGGGTCAAGAAGGCCGTAACGGAAAGGCCCGGCATCCGGGCGGTTGGCTACTTTGGCTCGTATGCACGGGGCGACTGGGGCTTCGGCAGCGACCTGGACCTGATCGTCGTCTTGGCAGACGCCACTGAACCGTTCGGCCGCAGGCAGCTTTCCGTTGACGTGCTCGATCTTCCCGTCGGCGTCGATCGCCTGGTGTACACCCGCGGTGAATGGGAGTCTCTGATCCGCAGCGGGAGCAGATTTGCCAGAACCGTAGCTGCAGAAACAGTCTGGGTGTACACTCGTGAGAACGGTGAAGAGCCGGAGGCGTAAGCTCCGGCCGCCCCAGAATATCAGGAGATGTCTCGCTAAACACCTGCATCGCGGAGAGCATAGCCGCAATCTCCTTCGGGTCGCCCCCTACCGTCCTCATCCCTACTGTCTTGCCTGTCTTGGTCCCTACCGGCGGCCTTCTCGCCGTCTTCTCCGCCAGCCGCTACTTCTTCAAGTCCATTCCGAGCCTCTGCTAACACCGCCGGCAGGAAGTCAGCCGCCCTCACCTGCGGCGGCATCCGAACCCGGTTCATCCTGGGCTTACCCCCTAAACAAGGAAGCATGGATCAACCCAAAATGGCTCCGGGAACGGACTCAAGCGTGGCCTTGAGGAAACCACTTGGGAGGCCGATGCCATGAAGGGGGAGTCTACATGGGGCAGATAATTCTGGTAACTGGAGGTGCAGGGTTCATTGGGAGCAACTTCATCCGCTCCCACCTGCAGGATCATCCAAATGACGCCGTCATCAACCTCGACCTGCTTACGTATGCGGGTAACCTCGACAACCTGGAGGGTTACGGGAAAACGGGGCGGTATCTCTTTGTAAGGGCCGACGTGGCTGACAGGCAGGCCGTGGAGCAGGCGTTCCAACAGGCCGTCCTGGCGTTCGGCAAGAATATCGATTCAGTAGTACACTTCGCTGCAGAATCCCACGTAGACCGTAGCATAGATGACGCCAGTGGTTTTATCCGGACCAACGTCCAAGGAACCCAAGTAATGCTGGAAGTCGCCCGGCGCCACAGCGTCAAGCGGTTCGTGCATGTCTCTACAGATGAGGTTTATGGCTCATTGGACGCATACGGATACTTCAACGAAAGCTCGCCACTTGCCCCCAACAGCCCTTATGCCGCGAGCAAGGCGGCAGCGGACCTGATCGCCCGGGCCTACTTCCGGACGTATGGCCTACCCGTTATCATCACTCGGTGTTCAAATAACTATGGTCCCTATCAGTTTCCAGAAAAGTTGATTCCTCTTATGATCATCAATGCATTGGAGAATAAGCCGCTGCCTGTCTATGGAGACGGCCAGAACGTGCGCGACTGGATTCACGTAGAGGATCACTGCCGCGGGATCGAGGCCGTGTTGGCCAACGGACGTCCAGGCCAGGTGTACAACTTTGGTGGGCATGCGGAAAGGACAAACCTATACGTGGTTCGAACCGTTCTCAGATTGTTGGACAAGCCGGAGAGCTTGATCCGGTTCGTTGCTGATCGGCCGGGACACGATCGGCGTTACGCGATGGATACCGGTAAGGCGGAGCAGGAGTTGGGCTGGAAGCCTCGATGGACCTTTGAAGAAGGTATTGCGATGACGGTACGGTGGTACCTGGAGAACCAGCACTGGGTCGAGCGAGTTCGTAGTCGAGCATACTGCGACTATTACAAGCGGTTGTATGAGGATCGGGAAGCATGGATAAGGGAAGTGGCTCACGCGTGACTGGCGGACTCACCAGCATCCTGATAACAGGCGGGCGAGGGCAGCTCGGAAGCGAACTTCATCATCTGTTGGAGCGGGCCGGAGTTTCCCATGAGGCGCTGGATCTGCCGGAACTCGACGTCACGGACAAACGGTCAGTGTTCGCTGCCGTTCAGCAGTTGGCAAGAGTATCGCGTAGGGAAGGGTTACGGCCACGTCAGGGTCATCTCGTTCCCCTAGTGATCCATACAGCAGCTTACACATCGGTCGACGGAGCAGAAGATCCAGCCGAACGCGAAAAGGTGTTCCGTATTAATTCTGCTGGCACCAGAATAGTCGCTGAAGCTTGCGCAAGAGCACATGTACCCATGGTTTACATCAGCACGGACTATGTTTTCGGCGGTGAGAAGCGCGTCCCGTATGAGGTCGACGACCCACCCCGGCCGCTCAACGTTTACGGAGCAAGCAAGCTCCTCGGGGAAGAATCGGTGCGGGAAGTCCTAGCTGAGCACTACATAATCCGGACCGCCTGGCTGTATGGCGCTCGCGGGCGAAACTTTCCCCGCTCGATTTTGGAGGCCGCGAAGGCCAGCGTGCGGGCTGGCAAGCCGCTGCAGGTGGTGAATGATCAGGTAGGCTGTCCGACCAATGCTCGCGATCTAGCGGAGGCAATCCTGCTGTTAGCCGGAATTCCGGTGGTGACTCCAAACGGTGTTCACCTCAGGCGAGGTAGCCGAAACGAGAGTATCGTGAACGGAGACCAGCCAAGCGGGCTTGAGTGCGACGCGCAATTCCCAATTAATGTGACAAGGCCTGTGGAAACGTTGGTACCGGCAGCCCCCTTCGGGACGTACCACGTTACAAACAGTGGTAGCTGCTCATGGTATAAGTTTGCGCAAGAAATCGTTCTGCAGGCCGGGTGGCAGGTGCGCGTCGAACCGATCAGCAGTTTGAACCTAAACCGGCCAGCAAAGCGCCCTACGTACTCAGCTCTGTCGTTAGCCAAACTACGTGAGTTAGGTCTTGAAATACGCCCGTGGCAAGGGGCACTGGCAGCGTTTCTCGAAGAGTTGCGGACGGATTCACCGCAGCTCTTTCCGCCAACTGAATAACTCCTTTAAGTAAAGGAGCGGAGCTCTACGTATGATTGACGGTGTCAGAGTGAAACAATTGATCCGTCATCCGGACGACCGAGGGTTCTTCGAGGAGATTGTTCGCGATGACGATGAATTATTACGGCGGTTTGGACAGGCTTCTATGTCCAAGACCTATCCAGGAGTGATCAAGGCCTTCCACTATCATGAACGCCAGGACGACCTTTGGTTCTTCCCCGTGGGTAACGCGCAAGTAGTTCTGTACGATGTACGGGAAGACTCGCCCACAAAAGGAGAAACCAATGTTTTCTACATGGGCGAGGACAACCCAATTGCCGTCTTGATACCGGCCGGAGTAGCACATGGATACCGAACGTTGGGAGAGAAACCAGCAATCATTATCTATTTCACTACTCAATCCTATAACCCAAACAATCCCGACGAGAAACGTTTGCCGTTCAATGACCCCAGAATCGGTTTCAACTGGGACACCCGGATGCGATGAATTTGTTATAGAAGAAAACACGTACCATACTGTGAGGAGGTGTTACAGGATGGCAAGTACAGGCATTGGCTCTAGCTATTATGATGGCAGCCATGGTAATCAAAATGAAACTGGAACACGTTATAGTTGGAACAACCGGCAGCCGTTGGACAATGTAAAGGGAATCATCCTGGCGGGCGGCACGGGATCCCGACTCTTTCCATTGACGAAGGTTACGAATAAGCACCTGCTCCCAGTCGGGCATTACCCGATGATTTACCACCCCGTGGCCAAGCTGGCCGCTACTGGTATCCGTGATATTATGATCGTCACAGGTACGGAGCATATGGGAGCCGTAGTCGGAGTTCTGGGTAGCGGGCGGGCCCTGGGGCTAGAGTTCACGTACCGGGTTCAGGACGAGGCCGGGGGAATTGCACAGGCATTAGGACTTGCTGAAGGCTTCGTTGGAGATGGGCGGTGCGTAGTTATCCTGGGGGATAACATCTTCAGCGCTGATATAACCCCTTACGTGGACAACTTCCGCCGACAGGAGAAGGGAGCTCGGGTGCTGCTCAAGGAAGTACCCGACCCGCAACGGTACGGTGTGGCCATACTACAGAAAGAACCGGCCGGGGTTCCACCTACAGATAACGGGCACAATGAATACCCCGAGGGGACGCCACAAGATGCTTCTACGACATCTATCCATGTCACCCACGGATGCGGACCCACCGGTAAGATCACTCACACTATTTCAGACAAAGTCCCCCTCGGACGCATCGTCCGGATCGAGGAAAAGCCACTGAGGCCTCAGAGCAATCTAGCGGTCACCGGAATCTACATGTACGATTCCCAGGTC
>JBLNBY010000096.1:0-4033 GCA_050260295.1 Bacteroidota bacterium | reverse complement strand
GGCCCGGGGCGCGACCGAACCGGGGCCGGCGGAAGCTGGGCCGACGGCACTTGGGGCCACCGCGACGCGGGCAGCCGCAGTGAAGGCCGAACCATGGCCTCCGGTGGAGCATCCGCTCAGTCCCGCGCTGGAACAACGCCTGCGGCAGAAGCTCGAGACACTTGCCGAGGTGTCAGCCCACGAAACATCGTACCGTGCCCGTACGCGAGGACCGGGCGGTAGCCTGCCTCCGCGGCCGGTTTGAACGGTAGGGGCCGGCTCCTGCGGCTGCGCCCCGACTGAGACCAGAGGTGTTCCGTCTCAATTCGCGGGTCTTATACTGTCGAGCTTTTCTACCAATTTGACTTTGCCCGTAATCCCGTCCGGTTCGAGGCGATCGACGAATTCGATCCCGAAGTGGATTTGCTCCAGTCTCTTCTTGCTCAGGAAGGAATGCACCTGTGCCTGGGCTTCCTCGTTCAGAACTTCCGGGCAAGCTCCAGGTTTTGGGACCACCCGTAGAATGAACGAGCTGTCGCTGGTCTGGACGAATTGATACTGCTTTATCCCGGAAACGTTGAGATCATCGAGGAAAAGGGGGTGGAGGAAGTCCCACTGCCCGTCCGGTCTCCTGAACCACATCATCTCCTCACTGCGCCCCAGTATTTTGTCTATGTGCGTATAGGGTAATGGGCCTGTTTTCTCGCGAGTGAAACCAAGGACTACGTCGCTAAGACGATAGCGTATTAGCGGGAAAGCATGGTTATAAAGAGGTGTTATGATAAGCTGGCCGTGCTGGTCAACTTCAACGTAATTCATGTCATCGAAAAGGTATATTCCTTCATACCAGTGGGCTCCCACTCCGAGGAACAGGGACTCAGAACAAGCATAGTAGTCGATGACATCGGCACCAAATGCCCGCCGCAAATACGCTTTGTCCTCCGACGTTAAGGGTTCCCCTCCCGTGATCACTTTCTTCGGGTGGATGCTGATACTGCCCTTCTCCTCAAGATCCGCTATGATCCTTACGCAGGACGGATATCCGGCAATGTAGTTGGGTTTAAAAGATTGGATCCTTTCTGCCCAGTTTTGCAGGGGCTCCTGAATATTCAAGATCAGGCTCTTGGAACGGTACTCCCCAAGCCCTTCAAGTGCCAGAGCTGTACTGGCGTAGCCGCTCCCTACCGATGCAACATACAGAGTCCGTATCGGGAAATCTTTCGGCCTGATAGCTTTCTCTCCCCCAAGACTTATCCGGATGAAGTTGGCTTCGACTGTTGTAATTGCTGATTTGCTATAGAGGAAATTGGCGGGTTCACCAGTGCTCCCTGAACTGTGCACGAGGAAGTACTTACCAGCCCGAGAAACCAGATCCGCCTCCTGTAACGCTTGTTCGACCTCGTCAGGCTTGGGGGGATCCGGTGCGATGTTGTAGAAGTTCGACCGCAGGTGACCCTTATCGATGGGTGGAATATCGCTGGGAGTCACATATGGGAGATCCTTCTCACTTATGCCGTGGCTCCGGTAATACTCCCTGTAGAAGGGAGAGTTTGAATAAGCGTACGTGAGCATCTTGCGAAACCGGGCTTCGCTTTGATGGATGACTTTTTCCCGCGGCCACCGATTGTGACTCAGTAATAAGATGCCCCGGTAGACAAGATCGACAAGACTCATAGACGTCTACGCTGTCCCGCATTTCATGAAAGTGAATGGCGGTTCCGACCCCCCTGTGGTACGACAGGGTTGACCACATACGGTAAGGGAGAAACCCCAACATCAGTTTACCATGCCGGGAGCCGGGTGGATATGGAAGGAGATCAGGGGAAACAGCTTGCGATTCTGGTCGTGAGCTACAACACGCGAGAGTTGCTGCGGTCCTTTTTGCGCTCCGCCCTTGGCACTCTGGAGGAGTTGAGTCAGGTGAACATTTCCGCTGCCGATCTCTGCACTTCCAGTATGCCGAAAACAGACTAGTCCGGTTAGGCGGGGTTGCTGCGGACCGTTAGCAGAGTCCACCAGATCGCGGCGACTTCGCGCAAGAGTCCTGCCGTCTCTGCGGTCCAATACTCGGGCGCGTAAGTTCCAGAATATGTTGCATCCAATCCCAGTTTGGCTGAGAGAATCGCGCAGCGGACCAAATGGAAGCTATTGGACACGATAACCGCGGTCCGTAGGCGGTACTCTTTCATTCGTTTCAGTGAATACTGCAAATTGGTAAGAGTCGAGGTCGACCGGTCTTCCATGATGATGTCACCCGGCGGCACCCCGTTGCTAACCAGATATCGACGCATGGCCTCGGCTTCCGAGATGGTTTCACCAGGCCCTTGGCCACCCGACACGATGATCTTTGCACCATAGCCGTCGCGATAGAGCTTCAGTCCCTGCTCGAGCCGGTCCCGTAAGAAGGGGCTAGGCGAGGAACCGTACAGGCCGCAGCCTAGAATGAGAATGCAGTCGGAGGGTCTGGGCTGCGCCACGGCAGCGAAACGGACAATCCAACCTGCCGTGGCGACTACAAGGATGACGCCTGCAACCCCAAGAATAACTGCCAACCTGGCCCACCTCGCCAATCCCATCCACCTCGTCCCTGCCGTCCAACCGGTCAACTTTTCAGCCCTTGCCCTTAGTCCTTGCAGCCCCGCTTGCCCTCTGGTTCTTTATTCCTTTCTCTTGACTTTCCTGCATGATAGACGTTGCCGCTCACGTACCACTGCATTTACCAGAAGGCGGGCAACGCCTGACTCGCGCGGCTTCTTCGATCCCTTGCTCAAGCGGCGGATCGACACCTGCGGAGAGGAGGCTTACAACCGCGATCGTCAGGCAGGTGAGGAAAGACCGGCCGTTAGTCCGTCTTCAGTAAGCAGGGCGTTGGATCAACTCGTCTGAAGCCCTTACGGCGATGCAGGACAAGCCGATCGCCCTCGCGGAAGATAGTGACGTGCCGACGAGACAGCGCAGACCAGTATGAAGTTACGTCACACCCAAATCCAGGGGATCCCAGAGTATTTGTGGGGAAGACGGTTGGGTGGTGGGCCGCGGGGCAGGTTGCCCGTGGGTCGCGGGCTGACCCGGTTGCGGCGGGGCAGGCGAAGCGGGTGCAGCCGGGCCACCTGTGTGGGGGACCGCGGCCGTCGAGAGCCAGGGCGGGAGCGAAAGCGATGCCGGTGCGGACGAACCCTGGATCAGCACGGGGCGGAGCAGCAGAAGGAGCGAGACCGGCCGGCCGTTGAGGGTGAGGCGGTGGGCGCGGGCGACCTCTTCCAGGTGAAACTGCCTTTCCTGCTCACGCCGGAGCGCCCGTTCCTCGCGAGCCAGGCCGTCAAAGTACCGGTGTACCTGATCTACAGCCTCTTCGTACTTCCTGACTTCTGCCGCCACCCATTCGGGCTTGTTCGCAACCAAAAACTCCGCCAGGACTTGCCGGGCGACAGATATTGCCCGCCGGAAGGACTCCCTGTAGGTAAGCTGGCGGCGCTCCCGCGGTGGCCACGGTGGTGCTGTCTCTTGCCAGGGCAGGCCGCGCCAGCCCCTCCAGGCGTTCGCCTTGGTTGCTCCGGTCAACAGGTCGATGCCGACGTCCACCAGCAGGTTAGACGCGCCAGTTCCGTTTCGCCACACCCCCTCTATCAGGAGAAAGAGCAGCGCTACCGGCGCCAACCGCCACTCCGGTTCCGGATTACGGAGATCCCGGGGCGGAGCGTTGACATTCCCCGGGCCGCCGGTGTTGGTCAAGCCGCTGACACCCGCGGTACCGGAGAGATTCGCTGGGTCCAGGAAGAGACGGGCGAGGCGGGAGCGGCGGCGGGCAATCTCCTGCAGCTGCGTGAACCGGAGACTACCGGGAACGACCAGCTCCGCCTGGGGGAAGGTGCTGAGCTTCTCCGGATCGAGGACCCAAAGCAGAGATTGCTGGCGGTTGAGGCCGAAGAGGCGGGCATCCTCATCCTTGAGCACGATCCGCACAACACCCGGTTCTTCCTCCTGCCAGGCGATGCCAAGCAGGGTAATGAGTTCGTACACCCACTCCCGCCAACGTGAAGACCGGGCGGCTTGT
>JBLNBY010000095.1:0-5428 GCA_050260295.1 Bacteroidota bacterium | reverse complement strand
CCTTGAGTTACCCCACGCACCATATTGGCGATCAGGGCGCGCGTCAGGCCATGGAGCGCCCGGTGCTCCTTTTCGTCGCTGGGGCGCATCACATGAATGCTCCCATCCGCGACCTCGATCTTAATATCCGGGTGAAATGCCCGCTGCAGTTCGCCCTTGGGGCCCTTCACCCGTACCGCATTCCCGTCAATCGTCACTTCCACACCGGCCGGAACCTTTACCGGCAGTCTGCCGATCCGCGACACGCCTGCGCCTCCTTTCTCCGCTTACCAGTCTCTACATTCCCCGGTTTCCATTTACCAGACATAGCAGACGACTTCGCCGCCAATCCGCTTCCGCCTGGCCTCGCGGTCGGACATCACACCTTGTGGTGTCGTCAGAATAGCCACTCCCAGACCACCCAGGACCTTGGGTACCCGGTCCTTGCCCACGTAGATCCGCAGCCCGGGCTTGCTGATGCGCCGGACACCGGTGATGGCAGCCCGCCGCCCTTCGCCGTACTTCAAGTGGATGCGCAGCGCCGGCTTCCCCTCGGCAGTGATTACCTCGTACCCGCGAATATACCCTTCTTCTTTCAGGGTGCGGGCCAGCTCCAGCTTGAACCGGGAGTGCGGTATATCGACGCGCTCGTGCCGGGCAGCGTAGGCATTTCGAATTCTTGTCAGCATGTCACCCACGGGATCTGTGATCGCCATACCCCGACCTCCCTCTACCAGCTGGCCTTCGTTACCCCGGGAATCTCTCCGCGGCTCGCCAGGGTGCGGAAGCAGATCCTGCACATCTGGAACCGCCGCAAGTAGGCCCGTGGACGCCCGCAGATCTTACAGCGATTGTGTGCCCGAACCTCAAACTTCGGCTTCCGCAGGCTCTTTTCGATCATGGATTTCTTGGCCACCAGTCCACCTCCGCTCTAGCCCCCGCCGGTGCGGGAACTGCGCTCACGCGGCTCGGAATGGCACCCCCAAGAGCCGCAACAACTCCAGAGCCTCCTCATCGGTGCGGGCCGTGGTGCCAATGATCACGTCCATACCCCGCACCTGATCGATCTTGTCATAATCGATCTCCGGAAAAATCAGTTGCTCCTTCAGACCGAGCGCATAGTTGCCGCGCCCGTCAAAGGACTTGGGCGACACTCCATGGAAATCGCGGATACGGGGCAGAGCCACGTTGATCAGCTTATCCAGGAAGTAGTACATCCGGTCGCCCCGCAGAGTCACCATGCAGCCGATGGGCATTCCTTCACGGATCTTGAAGGCAGCGATCGACTTGCGGGCCCGCGTCAGCTTGGGCTTCTGGCCCGTGATGGCCGCAAGTTGTTCCATGGCAGCTTCCAGGGCCTTCGGGTTCTGCACGGCCTCACCTACACCCATGTTGACGACAACCTTGTCGAGCTTCGGAACCTGCATGATGCTCTCATAACCGAAACGCTTCATCAGCGCCGGTAGCACTTCTTTTTGGTAGAGCTCCTTCAGCCTCGGTGCCAAGCTCTCCCCTCCTCCCGTATCCTAGCTTCAGTCAATACTCTTGCCGCAGCGGGCACACACCCGCGTGGCTGTCCCATCTGACTCCCGCTTGTGCCGCAGACGTGTCGGACGGTCACAGCTGGGGCAAACGACCATAAGGTTGGAGACATGAATCTTGCCGGGGCGCTCGACCACGCCGCCCTGGGGGTTTTTCCGGTCCGGACGGACGTGGCGCTTGATGATGTTGACGCCGTCAACGATCGCCCGCGCCTGCCGCGGGAAGACCTCCAGCACCTTGCCCCGCTTGCCGGCGTCCTTCCCCGTCAAGACGGCCACCATGTCCCCCTTGCGAACATGCGAATTTGCTACGCTGGTGACCTTCTGCCTCACAAGAACCGCTCCTCTCCTACAAAACCTCTGGAGCGAGCGAGATGATCTTCATGAAGTTCCTGTCCCGCAGCTCCCGGGCGACAGGACCAAAGATACGAGTTCCCCGCGGATCGTTGTCGTCGTTGATGATCACCGCGGCGTTCTCGTCGAACCGGATGTACGAGCCGTCCGGCCGGGAAGTGGGGTGCTTCGTCCGCACCACCACTGCCTTTACTACGTCGCCCTTCTTGACCATGCCCCCGGGCGTGGCGGACTTGACAGAGCAGATGATGATATCCCCGACGCCCGCATAGCGCCGCTTGCTGCCGCCCAGTACCCGGATGCAGAGGAGTTCCTTCGCGCCGGTATTATCGGCGGAAACCAGTAAGCTCTCTTGCTGAATCACAGCGATCGCCCCTCCCGGCACGTTCTAAGCTCAGACCTGCCGGCCACGCTCCAGAATCTCTACTACTCGCCAGCGCTTATCCTTGCTGAGCGGCCGGGTTTCCATGAGTAGCACCCGATCGCCCACCCGGCACTCATTGTTTTCATCATGGGCCTTCAGCCGCTTGCTACGGCTGATGACCTTGTGGTACTTGGGGTGGGCCATCAGTCGCTCCACCTCGACCACCACCGTCTTGTCCATCTTATCGCTTACCACCACGCCGGTACGGGTCTTCCGTTCGGCCCGCACCTTGTTGCTTACCGTGGCTCCAGTGTCAGCCATGGCTCAACTCACCTACCCTTCTGGTTCAGCTCCTGAAGCTCCTTCTCTCGCAGGATCGTCAGGATCCGGGCAATATCCTTGCGCACCTGCCTGACCCGGCTCGTGTTCTCCAGTTGGCCGGTGGCGAGCTGAAACCGGAGATTGAAAAGCTCCTCTCTCAGGGTACCCAAACGACGCTGCAGCTCGTCTCTGTCGAGCTCCCGGATTTCACTGGCTTTCACCTGCCACCCCCGCCTCTCGTCTCGCCACAAACTTCGTTCTGATCGGCAGCTTGTGCCCGGCCAGACGCAACGCCTCCCTGGCCGTATCTTCGGCGATTCCGGCTACCTCGAAGAGGATCCGTCCGGGCCGCACAACAGCCACCCAGAATTCCGGAGTACCCTTACCGCTACCCATGCGGGTCTCGGCCGGCTTCTTGCTCACCGGTTTGTCGGGGAAGATCCGGATCCACACTTTCCCGCCCCGCTTGAGATAGCGAGTGATGGCAATACGGGCTGCCTCGATCTGCGTATTCGTGATCCAGGCCGGTTCAAGAGCCTGCAGTCCGTACTCACCGAGCTGCACCTCCGAGCCCCGGTATGCCTTCCCGGTCATCCGTCCCCGCTGCTGCTTACGATGTTTCACCCGCTTCGGTATCAGCATCTCACTCGGCCTCCGTCCCGCTGGCGACCGGGGCGCGATCGGCAAGGACATCCCCTTTGTAGACCCACACCTTCACGCCCAGCCGCCCATAAGTGGTCTTGGCCTCCGCAAAGCCGAAATCAATATCGGCCCGCAACGTGTGCAGAGGAATCTTCCCCTCTGCCGTCCACTCCGTCCGGGCAATTTCCGCCCCGCCAATGCGCCCAGAAACGGCTATCTTGATCCCCTGAGCACCGCCCCGCATCGCTCGCTGAAGGGCCTGCTTCATCGCCCGGCGGAAGGACACCCGTCGCTCCAACTGATAGGCAACGTTCTCGGCCACCAGCGTCGCGTCGATATCGGCGTTCTTCACTTCCACGATGTTGACCTGCACATGCCGGCCGGTCCGGGCCTCCAGGTCCTTGCGGAGATTCTCTACTTCCTGCCCGCCCTTGCCAATCAACATGCCAGGCCTGGCAGTATGGATCGTCAAGCGGATGCGGCCGCCGGCCCGCTCGATCTCCACCCGTGAGACTCCGGCACTGAAGAAGCGCTGCTTTACGTACCGCCGCAGGTTGACGTCCTCGTGAACCAGAGACGCCAGTTCTTTCTTCCCCGCAAACCAGCGGGCATCCCAGTCACGGATGATCCCCAGGCGCAGGCCGCGCGGATCAACCTTCTGCCCCACGCTTTCACTCCCTTTCCGCTACGACTACCGTAATATGGCTCGTACGCTTCCTGATCGGGTCGGGACGCCCACGAAATCCCGGTCGCCACCGCTTGAGCGCCGGACCCTGATCCACGAATGCCCGGGCAACGTAAAGCCGCCCGCGATTCATCTGGTGATTGTTCTCAGCATTGGCCGCCGCCGAGCGGACCACCTTCTCCAGGGGGCGGGCGGCGGACTTGGGTACGGCCCGCAAGATCTCGAGGGCTTCTTCCACATTCCGTCCCCGTATCAGTGCCACCACCTGCCGCACCTTGCGGGGAGAAACCCTTACGTAGCGGGCTATCGCTCGTGCCTCCACCGGCCTACCTCCTTACTTGAGCGCCGTGGAACGCTCTGTATGAGCTCCATGCCCCCGGAAGGTCCGGGTTGGCGCAAACTCTCCCAACTTGTGCCCCACCATCTCTTCGGTGATATAAACCGGCACATGCTTACGCCCATCATAGACGGCAATGGTGTGGCCAACCATTTCCGGGAAGATCGTCGAGCGCCGGGACCAGGTCTTGATGACTCGCTTCTCGCCCGCGTCGTTCATCGCTCGGATCTTCTCCAGCAGATGCTCATCAGCAAACGGCCCTTTCTTACTCGAACGCCCCATTGTCCGCCTCCTCTCCTTACCTCGTCGAATCGAAAACCATCACTTACGCCGCCGCACGATGAAAC
This sequence comes from Bacteroidota bacterium, assembly GCA_050260295.1. Classification (GTDB taxonomy): domain Bacteria; phylum Bacillota; class Limnochordia; order Limnochordales; family DUMU01; genus DUMU01. The sequence goes on along the minus strand of JBLNBY010000095.1, from coordinate 858 downwards.
GATCCGACGCCTTCTTGGGCTTGCGTGTTTTGTACCCAAGCGTCGGCTTGCCCCAGGGCGTCACCGGCGAAGGCATACCTACCGGCGACTTGCCCTCGCCGCCGCCATGCGGGTGGTCTACCGGGTTCATGACCACACCACGCACATGCGGCCGGCGCCCGACCCAGCGGGTACGCCCTGCCTTACCAAGCTTCACATTCTCCCGATCCAGGTTGCCTACCTGCCCAACGGTGGCCCGGCATTCAGCCAGCACCATACGATACTCACCCGATGGCAACCGGAGCGTAGCATACCGCCCTTCTTTGGCCATCAACTGCGCTCCCGCACCTGCAGCCCGCACCATCTGACCGCCCTTGCCCGGGTACAACTCGATATTGTGAACTGTCGTACCGACTGGAATGTTCTCCAGCGGCAGGCAGTTACCGGTCTTGATGTCGGCTTGCGGTCCATTCATCACCACGTCCCCGACGTGGAGACCGTTCGGCGCAATGATGTAGCGCTTCTCGCCGTCCAAGTAGTGGAGCAGGGCGATCCGCGCCGAACGGTTCGGATCGTACTCGATGGCGGCCACCTTCGCCGGAATGCCGTCCTTACGCCGCACGAAATCGATGATCCGATACTGACGGGTCGCACCGCCGCCCCGATGCCGGCTGGTAACCCGCCCCTGAAAATTGCGGCCCGCACGCTTCTTCAGCCGTACTACAAGGGAGCGCTCCGGCTTCTTTTTCGTGACCTCCTCGAATGTCGAGACCGTCATCCCCCGCCGGCCGGGCGAAGTCGGCTTGAATATCTTGACCGGCATGACCTTTCACCCTTCCCGTAATGCCAATCCGAAATCAGACGCCCTCGAAGGCCGTA
>JBLNBY010000094.1:0-2773 GCA_050260295.1 Bacteroidota bacterium | reverse complement strand
CGAAGGACAGCTGGCGACGGCCGATCGCTTGCCCGTTGCCCTTTTCCCGGAGAAAAAGCAGGACGGCCACTCCCAGGGCCGCCGGGATGATGGAGACGATGAAAATGGGCCGATAGTCCCCCTCGTAGCTGGTAAGAAAGAAGTAGGCCAGGACGACTCCGATCGCCGCCCCCAAAGTGTCGAGGAGTCTGTGCAGGCCAAAAGCTCTCCCCCGACCGTTTTCTGTGGCCGACTCCGCGATGATCGCATCCCGGGGGGCGGTACGTACCCCTTTGCCAAATCGGTCCACCAACCGGCCGGCAAGTACCATGACCCAACTCCCAGCCAGGGCCAGAAAGATCTTACCGAGGGTGGCCATTCCGTAGCCGGCGATGGCCAAGGGCTTCCGCCGCCCCAGGCGGTCAGAAATCGCCCCCGAAAAGACCTTGAGCAGGCTGGCCAAACTTTCCGCCAGACCCTCGATGATCCCCACTATCGCCGGCGTCGCCCCCAAGGTAGTCGTCAGGAAGAGGGGTAAGAGAGGATAGACCATTTCGGTAGATACATCGGTCAGCAGGCTGGTGAGCCCGGCAATGATGATGTTGAACAACCTTCATGCCCCCATGCAGCAAACAACGAATAGCACTCATAAATGGTAACGTAACCCGTTCACTCGGCTGCCGGCATAATACGCGGGCTTGTCGGGGCGCGGGATCTGCTCGGGATCGGGTATGCCGGTGAAATCCAGCGCGAAGCGTCCCTCCCCCACCTCTACGAGCAGCGTATGCTCGCCGGCAGGGAGCTGCACTCGCACCCGGTCATTGGGTAGTGCGGTCTCACGTGCAGGGCCCAAGTAGCTGTAGATCAACCGTCCATCCAACCAGACGCGTAGCTGTCCGTCACTGCCGATCCACAGCTCGGTTGGGGTGCTTTGCTCCACACTCAGGCGGGTAAACGCATAGTAGAAGGCCGGCTTCGTACCCAATACGATGCTTGGCTGGATGAAGTCGTCGCTGAAATAGACGGCCTGCGACCACCCGTTCCGGCCCGGCTGCGGTCCGCCCTGCTGATGGGCAGGTGCTCTTGCCGCAATCTCATCGAGGATGGGAGCAGCGGCCGAAGTCGCTCGTGAACTCGTACTCCCCTTCAGGATCCAGATACGGTTCGTCTGACCATACTGGGCGCGCTGCTGTGCCCGTGTGGGTTTGGCAACATCGGTTCCGTAGCGTTGGTAGGGCCGGACCAGTCCGAGCCGTTCGAGATCATTCGCGGCATACTCTACTCTCTGCGCGGCCTGGCCGGGCCCCACGCCGGCCGGAAGCACCACCGTGATCCTGGCCGGGTCAGCTTCTCCCAGCCCCAGCAATCCGGCCAGCGTTACCTGTTCGAGATCGGCTGGGTTTATCCCCAAAAGGAGCGCCCCTACCGCGTCCACCGCTACCGGATCGCGGCCGGCCAGAACCAGGTTGCGCCGGACCGGCTTGCCACCCTGTACCGAAGACTTGTACTGCTCCATCGTGAGGGTGGCATCGACCAGGGTGAAGTCGGGACGCCGGACCAGGTTGAGATCAACGATGACCTCGTCCAGAATGCGGGCGTCGTGCGGAAGTTTCGTCTTCGCCCATCCGTATATCGATCCCGGGGCATACCCTACCGCATTCTTCAAGGCATTGGTCAGCGTGACGGTAGCAGTAATCTTCAACACGGGCACATTGATCACTCGATCAGCAGACAGCAACTGCCGGTGAACCCGGTATGAATGGAGCGCCAACCCCTCCCCCGCCGGCAAGTAGGGCAGCTTGACTTCCACCATGTCGGCTTCGGGCTGGTTCATATCGAGCAGCCGGATCTTCAAATCGGGAGACTCCTGTTGCAGTCCGGCCAGCATCTGCCGGTAGCCGGCAACGGCAAAACCATCCACGGCCCGGGCATTGTTTAGGGGATGGTTCTTCTGGGAGGGATCAGCCCATCCGCCCGCCGCTTCGGCAATGACAAACTCCAGGTCCGGACGGCGTTCATGGAGATACTCCACCAGCGCCTGCACCACCCGGTAGTCAGTGTTGGTTCCGGTGCCGTTCGCAAGCGGTTCAACCACGTTGGGCTTGATCAGAATCACCCGGTCGTCCTGATCGACCAGGGCTTCCAAGCCACCCACCAGTCCGATCGCCCGGGCCACCATCTCCCGGATCGCCGTGAGGGTGAGTGGTTTGTCGAGAGCGATGGGATCAGTTATCCCCGGCGAGTTGGAGGCAACGACCGCAACCGTGCTGCGATCACCCTCGCCCGGTGTCTGCCCGGCATGAGCCTGCCTGAACCTGGCGGCTGCCGCATTCAGGTCTCCCAGCCAGTAAAACGGCTTCCAACTGGTGGTGGATGCCGCTTTCTTCAACTCGGCGTTAGCCACAATGGCCGCGCGAAGATCAAGGACCAACCCAATCAGGACCAGTACCGACAGCACGCCGCACAACACCGGACGCAAACGACGCCCGTATGTGCGGCTTTTCGGGCAGCCGTCTTTCTGCTGCTGCATCCAGATCACCCCGGCCCTGCAAAGCAGTTTCAGGAAGCCGTTCAGAAACGACCGTCCAGCAGCCAGCCCCAGGCGAGCGCCCCTCCCAAAGTGATCAGGAGGTACGTGCCTACCATCTCCCAGCGAAAGGTCCTGGCCAACATGTACAGGGTGGTGACGTTGGTTGCCGGCCCGGCCAGCAAATAGCTCAATATCGCTCCCGGCTGCAGCCCGGCCCCGAGCAACACTTGCGCTACCGGGATTGCCGCGCCGCCACAAGAATAG
>JBLNBY010000093.1:0-6952 GCA_050260295.1 Bacteroidota bacterium | reverse complement strand
CGGGGGCCGCCTTCCCTACGCAAAGGCGCCCTGGCGGGCTCTGGCAGCGGCGCTCTCCATCGGCAGCGGCGCTTCCGTCGGCCCGGAAGACCCGAGCGTGCAGATCGGGGCAAACCTCGGGTCGGCATTAGGACAGAAACTCCGTTTCGCTGAGGACCACGTTCGTCTATTGGTCGCTGCCGGTGCGGCCTCAGGCATTGCCGCCGCCTTCAATGCCCCCATTGCCGGCGTCTTCTTTGCTCTCGAAGTCATACTGGGTGATTTCACGCCCGATGCCTTCGGCCTGGTCGTCCTGGCAGCTGTGGTCTCGTCCGTTGTGGCCCAGGCCGCTTTGGGTGCGCAGCCTGCGTTTGCCGTCCCACCGTATGAACTGCGGACCCCCCTGGAGCTACCTCTCTACCTGCTGCTGGGTGTCCTGGCAGCCGTGGTGGCGGTGGCGTACACGCGGGCGGTTCACACGCTGGAATACCGCGGTGCGCAGTCGCACCTTCCCCGGCCGCTGCGGACCGCTCTCGGTGGGTTAATGGTGGGGCTGGCAGCTGGCCTCTTTTTCCCGCAACTCTTCGGTGTCGGCTACGAGACCATCGGGCGCGTGTTGCAGGGTGAACACTTACCGGTGGCTCTGCTGGGAGGGCTGCTGGTATTCAAGATACTCCTTACCGCCCTCAGCCTGGGGATGGGGTTCGTGGGCGGCGTCTTCGCCCCCTCGCTCTTTCTGGGCGCAATGCTCGGCGGACTCTACGGTGAGGTGCTGAGCCGTGTACTACCCGGGATGGTGGCGGTGCCAGCTGCTTACGCCATGGTGGGGATGGCGGCCGTCCTGGCAGGCACGATCCGGGCACCGCTCACTGCGACCCTGATCCTCTTCGAGATGACCCGTGATTACAGGATCATTCTTCCGCTCCTGGCTGCCGTCGGCGTGAGCGTGCTTATCGGGGAGAGGCTACTTCCGGGCAGCATTTATCTTCTCTCCCTCAGACGCCGGGGCATCAACCTGTTACGGGGGCGGGACATCGACGTGATGCAGGGTATCGCCGTCGAAGAGGCGATGAGCAAGGAGTTTGTCGCCTTTTCCCGCCATACCCCGCTCTCTGAGGCCCGGACGGTCCTGGACAGGGGTCACCACCATGCCGGGATCGTGCTGGACGAGGCCGGGGAGCTATTTGGCATCGTCTCCATCAACGATATCGAACGGACGCTGGCGGAAGGAGGAGCGGCCTCGCCTCTCGTGAACAGAGCTACCGGTGGCGACGTCGGTGGGGACGGTGGGGTGTTAATACCGCAGACAGTGGGGGAGATCTGCACCCGGGACGTGATAACGGTCTTTCCGGATGAACCGATGGGCGTGGCTCTCCGGCGGATGGCCGGCCGGGACGTGGGGCGGCTGCCGGTCGTCTCCCGCAGCGATCCACGTCGGGTGTTGGGGGTGGTGCGCCGCAGCGATATCGTTCGCGCCTACAACCTGGCGATCATTCGCAAAACTGCGGTGGCGCACAGGGCTGCGGCACTCCGGCTCGGAACCTTGACGGGGGCAGAAGTCCTCGAGATAAGGCTGACCGGCGGTTCACCGGCGGTCGGCAAACGCCTGGCGGACGTCAGCCTGCCGGGAGAGTGCCTGATCGCCTCTGTGCGGCGGGGCAGGCAGGTGTTGGTGCCCTCCGGACGGACGGAATTGCAGGCTGGCGATGTGCTGGTTGCTGTCTGCAACCGGGAAATGAGCGGCGCATTGCGGGACAGACTCACCGGAGGCTCAGCGGCCAGTGGGTCAAGTTCTTTGTGAGGTTTGTATTTATGACGCCTGAAAGCTCGGAAACCCGCCTGGAGCGCTGGGGCTGGTGGCTCTACTTCGCCGGTGTGCCTTTCGGCGGCTGGAGCAGCCCGGGCATCCTTGTGTTGCTGGCTGCGGCACTTGAGCGCCACCGCCACCGGTATCGTGGCCGCGACTGTGACCGCCCCGCTGCCCCGGATATATGGTATCGTCGTGCTGTCATCCTCATGATCGCAAGCTACGTAGCCAGCTGGATTCCGGCTGTCTCGAAGCTGGACGCGATCGGGACGACGGTCGGCTTCGCCGTCGCACTCCTCATCGGGCTGAGCATCTCCCGGCATCCAGAGTACTTGACGTGTGAGTGGGTCCGGACCCACCTTTGGCCCCTGCCCCTGGCTGCCAGCCTTCACGCCGGTATAGCCTGGTACCTTTATCTACACACCGGCACCCGCACTGCCGGGATTACAGGGAACCCCAATCATCTGGGGACACTGCTGCTCGTGTCGGCTTGGCTGGGCGGGGCCTACTTTGCCTCTTGCAGCGGGAAACGCAGGCTCTTGTTCATCCCGTACGAAATCCTCATTCTGCTGGGGTTGGTTGCCAGCGAGTCACGCGGTTCGTGGGTAGGGTTAGTGGCCGGGGGAGTGATCTTTCTCGTGCTCGCAGTACGCTCGGTTTCTTGGAGCCGGTTGCGCAAGCCCTTGATGACAGGGGTGATCCTGTTCCTACTGATTTCACCCGTTGCCGGCATGGTTGCCCCCGAGGAGCACTGGCCGGAACGGATGCGGACCATTTTCGATCTGGCTGCCAACCAGGACCGGCTGGTGGTCTACCAGACCAGCTGGAACGCGTTTCTGGACAACCCCATCGCGGGTATTGGGCTGAATAACCTCAAATGGCGCTATGAGGATTATCGTCCTGCCGGCGCATCCGGAACCCAAGGTATAGCCCATAATCTCGAACTGCAGGCCCTGGCCGAGACCGGAATCCCGGGCGCGGTGGCAACCCTGCTGTTGATCGGAGTCTGGCTGGTCGGAGGGTTTCCCGGTCGCCGCGCTGATCCGGTCCGATTGTTGGCATACTCCTTACTCGTCGCCCTGCTGGTGCGTGACCAATTTGACGGGGCGTTGCTCAACTGGAACGAGGCAGTCTTGGCCTATGGACTGGCAGGGGCGCTGCTGGCGGCCAGGAACGCCGCCGAGGCCGCACGCAATTCACAGTGAGAATGGGCTAGTCGGGGTAACCCGACGCCAGGCAGGGTGGTGAGCCGCCCGGCCGCCATCCATAGCACTGCTGGGGACGAGGGCTGGTTATCGCGGTAAAGTCCGCCAGTGCTAGGAGTCCTCGGCAGTGGCAGGCGGATTTGACGTGACAACCGGCACGTGCTAAACTGATTGCAAGTTGGCAGTTGGCGGTCTTGGCCCGCGATTAGCGCGGCGATCAGTTTGCATTGGGGTGACCACTGTAGAGAGGCAGGCGGGACCTTACCAAAATGATCCAGAGCGACAGACACTCCTACTACGTACGCATTGCTCAGGATCTGGCATCACGGATTGCCGACGGTTCACTCGCAGAAAACAGCAAGCTGCGAGGGCGTTCCACGCTGGCCAGCCTTTACAACGCCTCGCCGGAGACCATTCGCAGGGCGATTGGCCTGCTGGAGGAGGCCGGTGTCGTGTGTGCAGAGGCAGGTTCAGGTATCCGGGTCCTCTCCCGGGAGCGGGCCCGGCAGTACGTGCTCGAGGAGAAGCAGCGTGATCTCCTCTACCAGTTGCTGAACGAGGTCTATCAGCTCATGGAAAAGGAAAGGGAGATCCATCAGAAACTTGAGGAGGCGTTCGAAAACCTGGTGGAGGCGTTGCGCGGGCCTGGCAAGCATGAGGTGAGTAAATTGGGTGGTGGTAATGAGCATGAGTCTGGCGGGAGAGAGTGAAGACAGCCGACTCACAGCAAACGAAGCAACGAAGAGAGAGTACATAGTCCGCTACGAAAACGTAACCAAGATGTACGCGGACAAGACGGCAGCAGTTCAGAATCTGAATCTCGATGTGGCCCGGGGAGAATTCGTGGTTCTGATCGGTCCGTCTGGCTGCGGAAAGACTACCACTTTGAAGATGGCCAACCGGCTGATCGAGCCGACCCACGGCCATATCTACATTGAAGGCAATAACATTCAAGACCTCAACGTGGTCGAGCTGCGTCGCCAGATCGGTTATGTAATCCAGCAAGTCGGCCTTTTTCCGCACATGACCGTCGGGCAGAACATTGCCCTCGTTCCCGCGCTGCAGCGCTGGCCCAAGGAGAGGCAGAAGCAACGGGTCAGACAGCTGTTGGAAATGGTCCAAATGGATCCCGCCCTTTTCGAGAACCGCTATCCGCGGGAGCTCTCTGGTGGTCAACAGCAGCGAGTCGGTGTATTGCGGGCCCTGGCTGCCGACCCTGACCTCATTCTGATGGATGAGCCGTTTGGTGCTCTCGACCCCATCACCCGGGAGAAGCTGCAGGACGAACTGAAGCGCCTGCAACAGCGGGTGCACAAGACGATTCTCTTCGTCACCCACGATATGGATGAGGCGCTCAAGCTGGCTGACCGCATCGTCATCATGGATCGTGGTCAGGTGGTTCAGATCGGTACTCCCGAGGAGATCCTGCGCCATCCGGCGGGAGAGTTCGTCCGCCAATTCATCGGCTCGCAGCGGATGCTGCGCGGGCCGGATGACGTGCAGGTGGGCGAAGTGATGATTCCCGATCCCGTGACCGTGCAGGGGAATGTGGGCCTCAACCAGGCGCTCAACCAGATGCGCCGGCACCGGGTCGACAGCCTCCTGGTAGTCGACGACGAACGGCGGCTGCTGGGCCTACTCACTATCGAAACCTTGCAGCGATCGCTGCTGGAAAACAAGAGCGGTAGGGTTGACGAGTGCATGCGGATGGAGCTGGCGACAGTGCATCCGGAGGAGACGGTAAGGGTGGCGGTGCAGCGGATGGCAGCATCGGGACGGCGCCACCTGCCGGTGGTGGATGCCGAGGGCCGGCTGGTCGGTTTGCTGACCCGCGCAAGCCTGGTGGGGGTGCTGGCGGACGTCCTCTGGAACGTTGGTACGGATGCGGCCGCCGGCAAGACCGTGGGTGAGGAGGCTACTGCCTGATGCAGTTTCTGATGGAAGTCTGGGAGATGGCACAGTTTCGGCGGGATGACATCCTGCTTGCCACGCAGCAGCACCTGTACCTTGTCTTCATCCCCATGCTGCTGGCGGTACTGGTGGCCGTGCCGCTCGGGGTGATAACCACGCGGCTGCCGCGGTTGGAAGGGATCTTCATGGGAATCGCCGGGGTGATGCAGACCATCCCCAGCCTGGCTCTGCTGGCGTTGATGATACCCATCCTTGGTATTGGCACACCCCCGGCGGTGGCGGCCATGTTCCTGTATGCGCTGTTACCGATCCTGCGCAACACGGTTACCGGCATACGGGGGGTGGATTCGTCCATCAAAGAAGCGGCGGCAGGTATGGGCATGACTGATTGGCAGCGCTTGATCCAGGTGGAGTTGCCCATCGCCTTTCCGGTGATCATGGCGGGGATTCGTACGGCGTTGGTCATGACCATCGGTGTAGCCACGCTGGCCGGGTTGATCGGCGGCGGGGGTCTGGGCGATCTGATCGTGCGCGGGCTCTCCATCGTCAACGATGCCCTCATCGTGGTGGGGACAGTGCCGGCCGCGCTGATGGCGCTGATAGCCGACTTCCTCATGGGCCGTCTCGAGCGCTGGCTGACCCCCCGTGGGCTGCGGGTGTAGAACGCCCCCGGATCCCGTAAAGGGACAGGAAAACTATCGACGGAGGAGTTGACCATATGCAATCTGGCGTGTTGGTTTTTGGCAGGCAAGTAGGCCTTTCTCTGGTGCGGCGGGCTGCGTTCGTCAGTGCTCTCTTGTTTGCCCTCACGGGCATACTGGCAGCCGCGGGTGTGGGTTTGGGCAATTCAGCGACTGCCCATGCCGCGGAGACGATTGCGATTGGTTCGGGCAACTTTAGTGAACCGCAGATTCTGGCCGAGATGGTCAGACTCTTGCTGGAGAAGAACACTAACGTCAAAGTGCGGCATGTCCGTAATTTCGGCGGCTCGAGCCTTCTGCACCGTGCTTTCACCAGCGGTGACATCCAAATGTACATATCCTACACCGGGACGCAGTTCACGGGCGTACTTGGCATGACGGTCACCGATGAGTGGAAAGATCCAGATAAGGTTTACCAGTTCGTCAAGGCCGAGTATGGCAAGCGATTCGATGCCACTGTCTTCCCCAGCTTCGGTTTCCAGGACACGTACGCGGTGGCAGTTCGGCGTGCAACCGCCGAGAAGTATAACCTGAAGGCAGTGAGCGACCTGCGCCCGTATGCTCCCCAGATGACCATCGGTACGGACCAGACTTTCCAGGAACGTAAAGGTGACGGGTTTGCCGAGTTTGTCGAACTGTACGGGTTGGAATTCAAGCGAACCGTCAGCATGGATTACGGTCTCATGTATCGGGCAGCCGGGCGCGGCCAGGTAGATGCCATCGTCGCCTACTCCACCGATGCCCGCATCAAGAAGGAAGATCTCGTCACTTTGAAGGACGATAAGCAGTTCTTCCCCCCGTATGACGCGGTGCTCTTCACCCGTAACGACGTGGTGCGCAAGTATAACTTGGGCCAGATCCTCGAACCGCTCTTGGGTCTGATCGACGAGGTGACCATGGTGGAGCTAAACTACCAGGCCGACGCCATGGGCCTTGACCCCGAGATGGTGGCCCGTAGGTTCCTGCAGTCCAAAGGGCTGCTTTGAGGTGTGATCTGCGTGTCCTTGGCCGGTAAACGGCAGGACGCCCAATGTGATGCTGGTTCACCGGTCAGTGCATAAGACGGTGCACCGGCCGGACTGGATCCCAGTCAGTTATCCGGCAGGCAACGGCCCGGTGTCAGTTTAGGACGCCGGGCCGCAGCCTGCTATTGTTTTGGCGGGTGTGGCTATGCTATGCTACAGGGCAGAAAGTTTGGACTCCGAAATGTTCGGGGGTAGAAATATTTGTCTGACCACAGAGTCCAGCTGGAACGGCTGGATACACTGTTGCGGGCGGTGGTCAGGCAGCTAAACCGGGCCACCAGCGCGCATCTTGTCGAGTATGAGCTTACACCCAGCCGCTTTTTT
>JBLNBY010000092.1:0-9330 GCA_050260295.1 Bacteroidota bacterium | reverse complement strand
AACTGCCGCGTCGCCGACAGTGGCTTCTTTCACCTGGGAGTCGGGAGCCGCCGGCTGGGTAGAAGGTTTCGCCTCCGTGGCAGGTGATCCTGAGGTAGTTGCCCCGGCAGCCGGTTCTTCGGGGGGAGCGACTGGAGAGTCAGGAGCTTCGGCGGCAAGGACATGGCTGGTCGATTCGGGACTCCATCCAGCGATGCCCAGAGGTGCGGAGGCTGCCAGGGTGGCGACGGACAATGCGAAGGCGCAAGCTTTCAGCCGGGAGCAGGTGGGGAGTTGCACGGTAATACTCCTTTCGTGTTACCGTATCGGGGAGAGTCAATCTTGTCCCATTGTATCAGAGCATGGGTAAAAAGGAGAGAAACGGAATGCCTCATCGGGTAACGCTGATTCCGGGCGACGGGATAGGCCCGGAGCTCGCTGAAGCCGCGCGCCGGGTCATAGATGCCGCCGGTGCCGACATTGAATGGGAAGTGCAGGAGGCCGGGGCTGAGGTAATGGACAAGTATGGCACGCCTCTGCCTGCTGGTGTCCTTGAGTCGGTGCGCCGGAATCGGGTGGCTCTCAAGGGGCCGATCACCACCCCAATCGGTACGGGTTTCCGCAGTGTCAATGTGGCTTTGCGGCACGAGCTCAACCTTTATGCGTGCGTACGTCCCTGCAAGTTGTATCCGGGCGTACGTTCCCGCTACGACCAGGTGGACCTGGTGATCATACGCGAGAATACGGAAGACCTGTATGCGGGTGTCGAGTTTGAACCGGGGTCGCTCCAGGCCGAACAGATTCGCAGCTTTGCGCCACAGAAGATTGCCGCCGACGCGGCCATCTCCATCAAACCGATTTCTGCTTCCGCCTCACGCCGCATCATCCGCTACGCCTTCGAGTATGCGCTGGCCCACGGTCGGCGCAAGGTGACGGCGGTGGCGAAGGCCAACATAATGAAGTACACGGACGGCCTCTTCTTCCGTGTCGGCCAAGAGGTGGCGGCCGAATACGCCGGCCGGATCGAGTATGAGGAACGGCTGGTCGACAACATGTGCATGCAGTTGGTGCAGAAGCCGGAGCTCTACGATGTTCTGGTTTTACCCAACCTCTACGGGGACATTCTCTCCGACCTGGCCGCCGGCCTGGTGGGAGGTCTGGGAGTAGCTCCCGGGGCAAACATTGGCGATGACGCTGCGGTCTTCGAGCCCACCCATGGGTCGGCTCCTAAGTACAAGGGCCTCAACAAGGCGAATCCGACCGCCCTCATCCTGTCGGGCGTGATGATGTTGCAGCACCTGGGCGAGACCGAGGCTGCCGGCCGGATCGAAAAAGCGGTGGCCGAGGTGATTCGGGAGGGCAAATCCGTCACCTATGACCTCAAGGAAGACCGGAACGATCCCACAGCGGTAGGAACCCGGGAGATGGCAGACGCCATCATCTCCCTGCTATGAAACCGACTGTCGCCTGCAGGTCACGGAAGTCTCTCGGATGCCGTCGCCAGGTCTGAGGTTTGCGTAATCGGCTAACGGCGAAGGGATCTGCCCTTCGCCGTCAGCCAGGCCCATCTCACGGTCAACGGTTAGTCGAACAGCGAGTGTCCGCTGGGCAGTAGCAGCAGTTGGAAAAAGGTGAAGAAGATTGCCCAGCCGGCAGCCTGGATGAGACCGATCCGGACCGCCTCCGGCCAGGGAAGGTCGTTTTTCGCATGCTGCCACCACGACATTAGCGCGGCGAATACGGAGGCGCCGGCGAGAATCGAGAAGATGCCCCAGGGGTCCAAACGGTCACCTCCTTTGCGTTGTGAACCATTTCCGATTAGTCATGGCCTGGACTGGCGGCCCGTCGTGCTCCTTACCACCCGAACCAGTCCGCGACCCAGCCGCTTACCGTACCAATGACCGCTGCTCCAACGGTACGAGCGGTTTCGGCCAGGGCGGATGAACCGGGGATGAGACCTGCGCTTGCACCGCCCAGTGCACCGCTCCCGACGTTGGAGGCGAAATCACCCCAATCCCACGCACCGGTCCGTAAAGCGTCCAGACCGTAGGAAATACCGCCAGAAAGCGCTCCGAGTCCGGCGCCGAGGAGCACCGGGCTGATGCCGCCGGTGACACTCTCCATCTCTTCTTCACTTAGCGGTTCGCCCCAGCCGGCCATCGCTAGTTGCGCTGCCAGCTCCGATTCCGGCACCGGGGGAGTCGCCCAGAGTGAGGGCGGGGTGAAGGTGCTGGAGACCGCCCTGGCAGCGACCGGCTGGCCGGTGAGGGCAAGACAAATGATGACCACGACTGCGGGGGCCGACCACCTGTGATTACGAACGAACGACATTGCCTTTGCCTGACTCCCGAAGCTCATACGTTCATCCTCCTTCGATGTCGATGAAGCGCCAACTGGTGCTCCGGGTTCAGGTGTCTGTCTTACGTTGCGGGTGAGGCGGCACGTCCAGAATAGCCATTGTGGGAAATTATGTAAACCGATCTTGCCGGTCGTGAGGAGTCGTCCACCCGAATTGGACAGAATTAGCTTCCAAAACCTCCAGCCCTCACCACCTTGCTACTTCTGGCGCCGCCAACTGGGTAGCCGATGCTGGGTATATAGGAGGAGTTTGCCTGTCACTGGCGAATTCCGCAAGCGCCGGCTTTTCCAGCTGCCGGTTCAAAAAAACGCGTGGGAGGGGTTTCTGGTGAAGCGTTTGCTCGGAGCCGCACTGGTGTTCTTGCTACTGGCCGGAATGAGCGGGGCCGCGCTGGCGGCGGACGTAGCGGTCCTCAACAGCCAGCGGACTGCAGACTGGTACGCGGAGGTTGGCTGGGACTACGAAGCCGACATGGATGTGCTGCGTGTCACCCTGCAGGCCGGAGGTTTCTCTTTCGCGGAGATCAGCGTAGAAGACCTGGAAGCCGGCAACCTGGGCGATGCCAAGGTGCTGATCCTTCCCAATACGCGGCGGATGTCGCAGGCGGAAGTGGCGTCCGTGAAGGCATTCCTGAGCAACGGAGGTAAGGTGTTTGCGGTCGGTCAGGCCTCGTTCCGGGACGATAGCAACAAGAAGGTCCGGGACGAGAGCTACCAGCTGGCGGACGAGATCGGCATAGCTTACGTAACCTGGTCCGGTTCGGCACCCAAACACGCCTTTGCCAAGGCCGTAGCCAAGGACCACCCCATCTTCGCCGGCCTGCCCGAGTTCATCCGTTTTCCGCGCTATTGGGCGATGGTCAACGAAGTCCGGGGCGGAGCGAAGATCCTCGCCGAGTGGTACGACGAGGATCAGGTGACTCCTTCACAGGCAGTTCCGGAGAATAACGGCGCCATCATCGAGGGTCCGGCCGGCAACGTCATCTACATTGGCGACATGATCTTCATGCCGGGCGGGGCTGACCAGCCTGAGCTGCAGCAGCTGGCCATCAACATCATCAAGTACCTGCTCAGCAAGTAAACCTTACCATGGCTCCCAAGTCTATCGAGCGGCAAGGATGCAGCGAAACCACGGGGCTACGACATGTCCCGCGGGTCTCGTGATCCCTGCCGTTCCCTTATAACTGGAGGAGAATGACGGATGAAGTTGCTGGGGTCAAACCACCGGCTCCGCCTGACCCTGCTGCTGGTGGCGGCTACGGCCATGGTAGCTGGAGGCGCCGGCCTGTTGGCAGTGCAGGCCCAGGGAGAGCAGGCCCAGGGAGATGAAGTGGCGATGTCCCAACCGGAACAGGTTCGGGCCATGTGGGTTGTGCGTACCGCACTGACCAGCCGCGAGTCGATTGAAAGGTTCGTGGAAGACGCGGTCAGCCATGGCTTCAATACGCTGATCGTCCAGGTTTCGGGCCGGGGCGATGCCTATTTCAAGTCTGAGATCATGCCGCCTGCGGAAGAGCTGATCTGGGCGCCGCGGGATTTCGATCCGCTGGCTACGGTCCTTGAGCTGGCGCATGCACGCGGGCTGAAGGTTCATGCCTGGCTGAATGACTTCTTCGTGTACAATCTTGGAGGCTCGCCTGCGTGGCCGCAGCACGTCGTCAACCAGCACCCCGAATGGATAACCCACAACTACCAGGGGATCAGTACTGCCGATCCGGCGCTTGCAGCCAGCCGCCCCGGCGACCTGGAGGGGGCGTATGTCGACCCGGGACTCCCAGAAGTGAGGGAGTGGGTGACCTCCCGATTCGTCGAGGTGGTCAAGAAATACCCGGTCGACGGAATCCACCACGACTTCGTTCGATATCCGAGTCGCAACTACGGCTACAACCCCAAGGTCCGGGAGATCTTCAAGGAGCAGTATGGAGTTGATCCTCTGGACCTGCGACAGCGTCGTACGGAGTTGAGGGAACAACTCGGAGCGGCGAAGGTGGGGCAACTCGACGCCGCCTGGGAGAAGTTCCGCCGTACCAACGTGACGGAGACTGTGCGCATGATCCACGATGCTGTCAAGGCTATCCGGCCGGATATAGTGATCTCGGCCGCGGTCTTTGCCGACGTCTATTCCGCCGGGTCGGACAAGGCGCAGGAGTGGCCCTTGTGGCTCAAAGAGGGCTACATCGACGTAGCCGTGCCGATGGCCTACAACACCAATACTCCTCTGGTGGAGTCCCAGATCAAAATGGCCGTGGCCCGCAAGGGGCAAGGCGAGATCTGGGCTGGTTTGGGTGCTTACAAGCTCCTCTACCAGGTCGATGAGTTGGTCGATCAGACGCAGCGGGCCTTCAAAGCGGGGGTCACCGGTGTGGTTTATTTCGATTACGCTTCCATGGCCAACATGCCCGGATACCTGCCGGCTCTTGCTGCCAAGATGGGCTTTGTATCGGAGATCCCAACGGCATCCGCGACTGTCGAGGAAGCCGGGGAAGAGGAAAAAGCTGAGGAGGTACTGCCTCCGCCTGCCGATAGTTCTGAGGCTGAGCCTCCCGAGCCCTTTGAGCTATAGGCCGGGCGGAACGTCACGGAGTGCAATGGTGCGAAAAGCGGCAGCCGGAGGCAGTTTACGCAACTCTCTTGTGAACTCGCGTCCGGCTGCTTGGTATTGTGCCGGACTTATCGGGCTCATCAGGTTAGAAGGGTTCAAACGACAGTAAATCCGGCTCGTTCAGCCTGCGACATTTCGCCGGCAGGAGTATAAGCGTAGAAGAATAGTTGATACCGGCCGGGAGGTGCCTCCCAGGGAACCTGTACTTCGGCAGCGAACTTATGGTCGTTACCAAATACCGGATACCTGATGCCGTAGCCGGCAACCTCCGCTTCCACCCGGCTGATGGGCGGAGCATCCTCAGCGAGGGAGATCTCCACCCGTACCGGGCTGCCCGGCGCGGCCGAGCCAGGTCTGATTACCAAACGCCCCGGGAACGGAAATCCGGAACTCATGCTGCCCCCTCCTTTGGTTTCTTCATCAGTCCAGTTGCGCTTCCCCCACATCCATTCCGCATCAACCCTCAAGTTCCTGCACTCTCCTCTGCTACGGATCCAGGAGCGGTTTGCACTTCATTCCCATCCGCCCCATCCATTGCCGCCTGCGTGTACCACAGCTGCGTCTGCGTACCGGGAAAGTAGTGGGTGACGATGTCGGTAAACTGGTATCCCCGGCGGGCCATGCCATCGGCTCCGTACTGGGAAAGCCCGACCCCGTGGCCGGATCCAGTTCCTTTCAGCGTAACCTTCCGGATGATGCCGGATGGATCCCGTTCGAGTTCGACGATGGCGGCTGAGCTTGGAAGCAGTCCGAGCTTGGGGACCGGAAAGAGGCGGCGGATATTGAGCTCTCCCTGGATGGTCCAGATCCCCTCTGCGGTCACGATCTGGAGTGTGAGCAGCCGTCCGGATACGCCGCGCTGCACGGGCAGAATGTCTTGCAGGTAGGCGGTGGGAGTCGACCGGCTTGCGGCCGGTTGCTCGGTTTCGTTCTGCAGCAGGAGTTCACCTGGTTGGCCCGGCTTATTAGCCTGGTCGGGCAGCTCTGCCTGATCGGCCCGGTAGGGTTGGTCGCGCTGATCGTTTTGGCCGGGTTGGCTGGGCTGGCTGGGCTGCTCGGGGAGGACGCTGGCAGGCCTGGCGATGAAGGAGGCCACCCGGGCCGGGAGTTCCTTGAGAGTCTTCCGCAGGTACTCCTCGAGGTCTTCTCGCGTCCAGCTATACTGCCAGCGGTAATATGGTGAACCGTCGTCGAACGAAGCAGGACGCTCCGTCAGGAATTGCCGGAACCGCTCTTCATCATCGAAATGAGCCCACTCTGGATAGTCTGGCACGCCCCGCAGGTACGGAATCCGGTCCGCTGTCTGGGCCGCGTCGACCGTGCCGTTCCCCCATAGCAGCGCCGCCGACTCGGTGTGCCCACCGGCCGTCGACGAGTAGTAGGTCGGTATCAACTGCCCTGCATACGTGATGACGATCCCGGTGGTTTCCTCCACCGCCTGGTCGGAACGGGCACGTTCCGCCCCTGCTCCATAGTAGGCCTGGCAGGAGGTGCCATCACACAGGCGCGCCAGACCGTTGAGATAAGTACGTCCGTTACCCAACTGGTAAAGGCTATAGGTTCGGGCTATGACAGCCTGGGCTTTGAGCGCCTCCAGGGAGAACGACGCCGGCATTTCCACCGGAACCACCCCTCGCAGGTATGCCTCGAGTCCCACCTGGTTCATGAGCCAGAGGCTGTCCGGCCGGTCGGCGGGTACGACCAGGAGAGCTCCGCGGTACCGGGCGTAGGGACCGCTTCCTGGTCGCGTCAGCTCGAGCACGGTAATCGGTTCACCTATCTGGCGGGCGACCACCAGGGCACCTGCGGAGGAGAGCGGGAGTGATGCCGGTACCGGTAGTGGCTCGAGCGGCTGGGACTCCTTGCCTGATCCTGCGAGTACGGCCGTGATTTCCCCGCTGCGGGAGGCAAACGCTACGGTTTCTCCGGGACCGGTTTCCAGGAGCACTGCGCCCGAATTCGGATCGATCAGGAAGAGCCCTTGCGGGGCAGTGAGCGAAAGATACGGATGAGCGAAATCGGGTGTCAGGCCGCCACTTCTGCTGAGCGCTACGGATACCAGCGGTTCCCCGGGGCCGTGGAGTTGGGCAAGCCAGTCTTCGAGTCGCGGCTCGCCAAAGACCCGAGTGCTGGGGATCTGAGCGCCGGAGACCTGGGCGCCGGCGACGGTACGGGCGCCGAAGACGGCAAAGACAAGGGCAATGAGCGCTGGGATGAGCCTGATCCGAGCGTGAGTATGGTTTTGCCCGTGAGTATGGTTTCCCCGGCCGCTGGTGAGACTGCTCATGAGGCTGCTGTCGCTCCTTCGTTCTTTGGTTCGTGTCTGGCTATGCCGGGCATGATGGGCGGCAGCTGGCCATACCCGATTCGAAGTCGAGACACTGGCAAGAGTTTGGCATTCGCAGACAAAATCCTGCGGGAGGCCGGGACAGTATGCGTTGGCGAGACCTGACATTCAAGAGGCCGGGGGGAGAAGGTCCCGTTCTCCCAACCGATCAGGGCATGCAGGTATGGGGAGGTGAGCGGGGGAGATGGCAACCGGTACGGCCGGCAGTCCGGAGCGAGACTGCCACCGCACCCTCTGCCCCGGAAGTAGAACAGCTGCGTCTGCAGACCATGCAGCAGATGGGGCAACTGCAGCCGCCCCCGCCATTGCAGGCCGACATTCACGTACTCTCCATCATCGGGCAGGTAGAAGGGCATTTTGCTCTGCCGCCCAAGAATAAGACCACCAAGTATGAGCACCTGATCCCCCAGCTCGTGGCCATCGAGCAAAGCTCCCAGATCAAAGGGCTTCTCGTTCTTCTCAACACAGTCGGCGGCGACATCGAAGCCGGCCTGGCCATTGCCGAGATGATACGGTCGTTGAGCAAGCCCAAGGTTTCGTTGATCCTTGGTGGTGGTCATTCCATCGGCGTTCCCATTGCCGTTTCGGCCGATTACTCCTTCATCGCACCGACCGCCAGCATGACCATCCATCCCGTGCGGCTGACCGGCCTTGTGGTCGGCGTGCCGCAAATGCTCGACTACCTGGACAAAGTGCAGGAACGAATCATCCGCTTCATTACCGTCAACTCGCGGATTTCCAAGGAGAAGCTGCGCGAACTGATGTTCCGCACTGGCGACCTTGTCCGCGACGTCGGGTCGGTGCTGGTCGGCAGTGAGGCGATGGAAGTGGGGCTGATCGACGCGGTGGGCGGGGTGTCCGATGCCATGGCGAAACTGCGGGAGTTGATCAACCGGACCCAGGTGTCCGGGGCGGACGGCGCCGCTCGGCCCCAGATGTCGACCGGTGAAACAACCACTGCCACCACGCCCGCGGGAGGCGTATAGCCATGCTCTACACCATCGTGCCTCCGGAAGTCGTGTTCTCAGAGGGGCAGGAGGCGACCGCCCCCTGGGTCGACCAGCCTTTCCCCGCCGGGCCAGAGGCCGAGACGCAACCCGCCCCCGGCGGCACCAATGATCTGCCTGGTCCTGCCGTCGGCACGGGCGAAAGGGAAGTACGCCTCAGCGACGTGCTGCTGGTGGTCCGCCCGGTCGGGAACGATCTTTGGGGAGCATATGAGGTTGTCCGGATGATCAGCAGCAACCCGGCCGCCTACCTGCAGCCTGCCTTCCAACCCGGCACGATCTGGCCGTTCTTTTCGCTTGCCTTCCCGTCGTAGTATCAGACGTAAATACCAGACGCAAACCGGATCGAGTCGGGGGGGACGTCCACAGCATGTGGTCCGACCTACGCCCGCTCGCCAACTGGTGGCTGGGCTTGCCGCTGCCGCTCGCCCTTCTGTGGGGTCTGGCGGTCTTCCTGCTTGGCGTACGGCTGCTCGCCTACTCTCTGGAAAGTGTCGCCGGCGGCCAGGCGGAACGGCTCGTGCGCACGCTTGCTGCCACCCCCTGGCGGGCACTTCTCCTGGGGGCGCTGGCCGCGGGGCTGCTCCATTCCAGCGGCGTCACCGCCGCCAGCAGCATAGCTCTGGTTCATGCCGGTATTTTCAGCGAAACACAGGGTTTTGCCGTCATCCTGGGAGCGAATATAGGCACTACCTTCACCGCCCAGCTAGCGGCGTTTTCCTGGGCATTCCTCATCAGCCCCCTGATGCTGGTAGGGGCGATACTCTTTGCTGCCGGTACGGTCCTGCACCGTTCTCGGCTGCTGGGCGCAGGGGGCGCTCTGGTCGGGGTGGGCGGGCTTTTTTGGGGAATCGAGGCCATGTCGGCGGTGGCCGCCGTCTGGGCGGCACAGCCGGAGGCGGTCGCGACCATCCGCCGCTTCTCCGGTTCACCCTGGACGTCGGCGTTTCTGGGCATGGCAGTAGCTGCCCTCTTGCAGAGCAGCACGGCCACGGTGGGCCTGGCCATGGTTGCTCACGCTCAGGGCCTCATTCCGC
>JBLNBY010000091.1:0-2740 GCA_050260295.1 Bacteroidota bacterium | reverse complement strand
CGATGGATTCGTCGAGACGGTTCTCTTCAACTCGGCTCTGATCCGGCGGCGCATTCGCGACCCCCGGCTGCGCATCGAGGTGCTGACAGCCGGCCGTCGTTCCAAGACGGATGTCCTGCTCTGCTATATCGACGGGGTCGCGCCGAAGCAGTTGGTCCAGCGGCTGAAGAAGCGTATCGAGGAAGTGGATACGGACGGTCTACCCATGGGCAGCAAGAGTCTGGAAGAGTACGTAACCAGAATGCGGATAAACCCGTTACCCATCGTGAGGTATACGGAGAGGCCAGACGTAGTGGCTGCCCATCTGCTGGAAGGACATGTCGCGGTGCTGGTGGATACCACTCCGCAGGCAATGATCCTCCCCGCCACCGCCTTTGACTTCCTCCAACACTCGGAAGAGTACTACCAAAGTCCGTCGGTAGGAACGTACCTGCGTTGGGTACGAGTGATAGGGTACTTCCTGAGCTTTCTGCTGGTTCCCGTGTGGCTCGGACTGGTCACCTCCGGACCACCCCCGGCCCTCAGCTGGCTTGGCCCGAAAGGATCGCCAGGAGTCGTCCCGCTGCTTCTGCAGTTTCTGTTGATCGAAGTGGGCATCGATGTAACCCGGCAGGCTTTCGTCCATACACCTGCGCCCCTCGCGTCCTCGCTGGGTATCATCGCTGCCGTACTGCTCGGCCAGTTCGCCGTCCAGGTGGGGTTGGTTATCAATGAGGTCATCCTCTACTCGGCGATCGCGGCTGTAGGCTTCTTTGCCATCCCCAACCTGGAGTTTGCACTCGGGATGCGGCTTTTGCGCTATCTGGCCATCATTCCCGCTGGAATCTGGGGGGTTCCCGGGGTGATCGGAGGCCTGGCGCTGATACTGCTGATCTTCGCCTTCACCAAGTCGTTCGGGCTGCCCTACCTGTGGCCGCTCATTCCGTTCAATAAGGATGCATTTGTACGGGCGCTGCTGCGGCCGCCCGTACCGGTCGTGGGAACCCGTACGTTGCCGGCAGTCGAAGATCGCCGGACCAAGCCGCCACAGTAGGCAAGTCGCCATAGAAGCCAAGTCGCCACGGCAAGCAGGATTCGGATTGACGCTCCTCTCGCTGTGCCGTACCATGGGGTCATGGTTAACCAGGAGAGGAGTTACTACGTGGCAGGATTTGAGCTTCCCGGCACCTGCCGGGTCAATGAGCGGGGAACGCTGGTCGTCGGCGGGGTGGAAGTCACCAGCCTGGTTCAGCGCTACGGTACTCCCCTGTATGTCTTCGACGAAGCTCATTTCCGCAGCCGGTGCCGGGAATTTCATACGGCACTGGCTCGGTTCTATCCCAATAGCCGCCTGCTTTACGCGGGCAAGGCCTTTCTGACCACCGGTTTCGTCCGGTTGCTCCTGCAGGAGGGGCCGGGACTCGACGTCGTCTCGGGCGGCGAGCTCTATACGGCTCTCCAGGCCGGTTTCCCGGCAGCAGGCATTGTCATGCACGGCAACAACAAGACACCTGAGGAGCTGGAGTTGGCTCTCGCAAGCGGTGTGGGGCGCTTTGTGGTGGACAGCTTCGATGAGATGGAATTGCTGGATGAGGTAGCTTCCCGCCTGGACGTGACCGCTGACGTCTGGCTGCGGGTGACCCCGGGTATCGAAGCCCACACCCACTCGTACATTCAGACCGGTCAGATCGATTCCAAGTTCGGCTTTCCCCTGGTGAATGGACAGGCGCTGGCCGCCGTGGAGAAAGCCCTGGCTCTGCCCCGCTTCAACCTGAGGGGAATACATGCCCATATTGGTTCACAAATTCTGGAAACCGAACCTTTCGGTCTGCTGGTGAGGATGCTGGCGGATTTCCTGGCGACAATCCGGGCCACTACGGGTCGGGTTTTGGGGGAGCTCGACCTGGGAGGCGGTCTGGGTATCCGGTATACGGCCGCGGACGTATCGCCGTCTCCAGCCGATATGGTGAAGGCGATTGCAGGGGCTCTCGAATTCGAGTGCAGGGAGAGAGACCTGCCGCTGCCCCGACTCTATCTTGAGCCGGGCCGAAGCCTTGTGGGTGAGGCAGGCCTGACGCTTTACACCGTCGGCACCCGCAAGGAGATTCCAGCGGTAAGGACCTATGTTTCCGTGGATGGAGGCATGGCCGACAACCCGCGCGTCGCGCTCTACCAGGCGGAGTATACCTGTGCCCTGGCCAACCGCATGCTGGATGAGCCGGAGGAGACGGTGACCATTGCCGGCCGCTTCTGTGAGTCCGGAGATATCCTGATCAAAGACGTACGGCTGCCTCGGGCCCGGCGGGGCGACATCCTGGTCGTCTTCTCGACTGGTGCCTATCACTACTCGATGGCCAGCAATTACAACCGGGTGCCGCGTCCGGCCATGGTGACGGTCTATCAGGGCGAAGCCGACCTTCTGGTTGAACGGGAGACCTACGCCGACCTTACCCGGCTCGACCGCATACCCGCCCGCTACCTGACCGGAGCAGCGGTAGAGGCGGCGGCGTCCGGTTCATACCGGCATGAAGACGGACTGGCTGGTTAAGTACCTACTCTCCCTCATTGGCTGGGAAGGAAGCATATTCCAGCTGCGGGATTGGGTGTATAAGCGGCGCTTCTCCCTGGCGGGGTCCTCCATCGCTGACTTGATCCGGCAGCGGCGTCTCGCCCATGAGAAGGGGGAAGCCGTGCCGGAACCGCAGGATGGCGGAGGTCAGGACCGGGAGTACGAGGTTTCCGACGAGATGGTGGTATGGGC
>JBLNBY010000090.1:0-5390 GCA_050260295.1 Bacteroidota bacterium | reverse complement strand
ATCGATTGGGCGGAGACTTAGCGGGGGAAAGCCCGGCGGCAAAGTATGCTCAACGTTGTCTGGACGGCTTCGGTCATCAATCACCTCTTACGGGGTGGCGTTGATGTAACCGGGATCTTCTCCCTGACTGAGCTGGGAATCCTCGGTGATGGCACTCATCCGCAACCGGTCTACTACCTGTACCCCCTCTTCCGCCAGCATTTCGGTGAAGTGCTGCTTGCCTCAGAGGTTACCGGTCCGAAGACACTTCCCGGCGGTCAGCCGGACATCGAAGCCATGGCAACGTTACGTAAGGGTCGGATACAGGTATGGGTGATCAACAAAGCGACGGCTGAACGGGATGTCGAGGTCGAGGTGCGTGGTTTGGGCGGCCCGACCGGCAGCGCTCCTTTGGCTAGCGCTGAGATCTGGCAACTGGCAGGGAAACTGCCGCCGTACCAGTTGCCCCCGCTACCCGTAACCGACCACAACAAGCTCCGAATCATGGTGCCGGGGTACTCGGTGACGGTTCTGGAGTTGCCGGGCGCCGGCTCTCGATCTCCCGTTACTGCGCGACTCGTAACTCCCCCACAGGTAGTCGTGGGCCTGGTCGATCAAGTGCGGTTGGAAGTGACGAATGTATCCTCTGCCCCTGTTCGACTCGATAGTCGGCCGGCCTTGGCGGTTCCAGAGAGATGGCATGTGGAGCCTGTCGTCTCTCCGCACCTGGAAAACGGGGTGGATGAGTTAACGATCGTACCTGGGGAGACCAAGTCCTGGGGTTGGACCGTAATAGCGCCGGCCTTTGCGCAAGAGTCCAATGTCGTGCTATGGGCGAGCGTATCCGGGGGGAATGCTGGTGACACAGCCACGACTCCGTCCTGGACCACGGATGTCAACGCGTTGGTAACGCCAAGAGCACCGGTCTTGGTAACCACGGTCGATCCCGTGGTACGCCTCGACCGGATCCCCGCCCGGCAAGATGCGGGTAGCGAGAGTACGCCTACGCCTATTATGCTAACGGTCACGTCCCTCGTGAACCGCCCGCTGACCATCGAGGTGACAGCTGACTGGTTGGCTCAACCAGTCAGGCAGGCACTTGGGCCTCAGGCGGTTGAGGATCTACAATTGCCATTCTCGCCCGCTGTTTCTGACAACGTTGACTCATCAGCGGTTGCCGTCCTCCCAGAACCGCCGCAACTGGCGGTTGCGGCCGACGGCTACACATTCTACCGGTCGTCGTTGCCCGTCAGTTTTGTCTGGGGAGTAGCTGCCCAGGACCTTGACCTTCATGATCTGTTTACCAATGACGGGGTCTCTTGGGATACCGATCCCTTCGATGGAGACCTGGTCGATTTTCCTGCCACACTCCCGGCCGAAGAGCTGCCAGCTGCCGGCACGTACTGGTCAACCACGGTAGATGGTGTACTCGTACGTTTCAAGACCCCGGACTGGACCGATGGGGTAATGAACAACGTCGAGTGCAATGGCCAGCAGGTGAACCTGCCGGGCGGCTCATACCGGGCGGCCTTCGTATGGGGGGCCTTAGTAGGAGGTGATGCCCGAGGTTCGGAGACATTTACGCTCGTCTATGACGATTCAGCTACCGAAGCTCCAGTTACAGTCACAGTGCCGGGCTGGTGGTCGGCGGGTTCAACGCCGGTCGGTTTGGTCACCACCCATAGCCACGTCCAACTGCCCGAAATCGATCCTCAATCCGGCCGGTCGGCGACCATCGCGGCCGTGCGGATTCCGGTCGATCCTACCCGGCGGTTAGTGGCGGTCAGACTTCCCCAAAACCAGTCTTACCACGTGTTTGCCGTGACTCTTCAGGAATGACGAGCAGGGAGGGATGAAAGATGCGTGTGCGGAGAGGACTACGGTCCGTATCGGACAGCAGTATAGCCGTAGCGGTCGGTCTATGCCTGCTCTTTGCCACTCTGACGGGTTCCCCGGTCATGGCAGCAAGCAGGACCAAGATAGTCTGGTGGGGTGACGTCCTGGACGCAAAGTACACGACCAAGCTCATTGAACGGTTCGAGCAGCTCCATCCCGAATATGACGTCGAATACCAGCAGCAGGGATGGCCGATCAATACCAAACTGACGGCTGCCATCGCAGCCGGTACACCGCCTGATGTCGTACTGCTGGATCGTTTTGAGCTTGCCAGTTGGGCGTACATGGGCGCGCTGGAGCCGCTCGACGACTACATCAAACGCGATAAGATCGACCCCTCGCAATGGTTTGCCGGTACCTGGGCCGAAACCCAGTTCAACGGCCAAACGTGGGGTCTGCCGCACAGCACCGATAGCCGGCTCATGTACTATAATGTCGACTTCTTCGAAGGGGCCGGCATGGATGCAAACCGTCCACCACGCACGTGGAAGGAACTCGAAGATGCTGCCCGCAAGCTGAACAAGTGGACCAGTGATGGTAAACTCTCACGGCTGGGGTTCTCACCCACGGTTCACAGCAACTGGTATTTCTACGGCTGGTTGTGGGCCAACGGCGGGGAGATCGTAGATCCCGCCACGGACAAGCTGCTTTTCAACTCCGAGATCGGCCGGGAAACTCTCGAATGGATGGTGAGGTTCGAGGACACCATCAACGGCGGTATAAACAAGGTCGATGAGTTTTCCGCCAACTTTACCGGCTATGTGGGCTGGGGCTTCTATAACGAAAAGTTGGCGATGCAGATCCAGACGACAAGTATCGACAAGGACATCATCGTCTACAACCCGTCCATGAATTGGAAGGCCACAGCTGTTCCCATAGGGCCCCATGGTAACAAAGCAGTCACCTGGTCCGGCGGTTTCGCCATGGCCATCCCCAAAAACAGTGCCCACCGAGAGGCAGCTTGGCAGTTTGCCAAGTACGTTACCTCTGACCTCTGGGCCCAGACAGACCTGGGACTGGGTGTAGGCTGGACGCCTGCCCTGGTGAAGGCCGCTCATGACGAGGCGTTCCTCAAGTTGTCTCCCAACATGCCGGCGTTCGTTGCCATCATGCAGGTATCCTTGTGGCGACCGGTCGTACCCTACGCCACGATCCTCTCCCAGATCCTGAATGACGTCATGGTTCTCAAGACCACCCGGCATGAGCTGACTGCACAGGCGGCCCTCAGCTGGGCCGAAGAACAACTGAAGATCGAGATCGATAAGACGAAGCAGGTCTTACAGCGACGTGGTGAACGTTTCAGCCGGTCCCAATAGGTAGCAGCGCTGAGGAGGGCGAGAAAAATGATTGGACAACACGCGACACGGAAACAGTCAGGAATCAGCACAGTGCTGGGAGTGCTCATGGGCATCTCATTGATTGGGGGCATGGTGCCGGCAATAGCTCTGGCGCGGGCCACCATCGTCGTCGACAGTTTCGATCAGAGCGGCACTGCGAAGGGTTGGAATGGTGTGGCTGATGGTAAAATCAGTGCCCAGGTCGTGGCCGGTGCCGAATCTCCGGTCCTGCGGGTAGAGTTCGACCTCAAGCCCGATGGCTGGGGCGGTTTCGTGGAAAGGCCACTCGATCCGGCCATAGACCTGAGCGATATGCTGCTGTTGACGATGAAGGCCCGCAGCGACACCAATGAGCCACCGACTGGCATTGGCATCAAGCTGATCGAGGAAGATGGCGACAAGTGGGAAATTCGGGTTGACCCCGGACATGGCGAATGGCTACTGGTCGAAGCGTGGCTGGACGAGTTCGGGGCCAGCTGGGACAGCCAAGGCGACAAGCTTCCCTTCAACACACCCGTAATCCGTATCGAGCTCTTTGCTGTCAAAGAGAAGGACGGAACCAAAGTACCCGGGTGGTTCGAGGTGGACGACATCGTCTTTACCGACTAGCCCTTCCCGGTCTTACAGTTGATTCGGCGGTCGGCCGGGGTGCGTGCCAGGGCGGCCGCCAGTCCCACTCTCCTGCATATCGGCAATATCTGGAATCATGACGCCGCCGTCGAGGTCTGGAGCGACTTCTTCCAATTCGGTTTTGCCACCATCGTGGAGCTCCGGGGTGGGTCATCAAGGTGGCCATGCCGTGGCAAGTCGTAGAAGAAGCCACGCCAGGGGTACTTGTGACGCTACGCCATCATTCGCGCCTCCTTCTGCACAGATCTGTTTTTCTGTATTTCTGCCGCTTGTCTGATCAGTGACAAGCGCCGCATAGTAAGTGTAACGTATTACCTCGCGTAAATGTGCAGGAAGGAGGCCAGATTATGGTAGCCAGGTCGAAGTCTTTTGCTCCCCGGAGGCTGTCCGTGCTCTTCATGCTAGCGGCTTTCACCATGCTGCTCGTGGGTGCACCGTCGTCGCCCGGAGCCGTCCTTGCCGCAAGTGGAAGTTCAGTCGACTGGACCAAGGCCGTTTTGTCCTGGAAAGAGCGCCCTCTACGCCCCGGCCAGAAGCCCGTAACCATCACCCTCTGGGACGTCTGGGACGGCCCGCGCAACGAACTGGCAGAGAAGGTGGTGAAGGACTTTCAGGCTGCTTATCCCTGGATCGAGGTGCACCGCCAGTTCTACGGAACAGGCGCTATTACGTCCAAGTTCACTACCGCACTGGCTGGCGGTGCGCCTCCGGATGTAGTGATGTTGCCCCGCACAGCAGTTCCGCAATTCATCGATGCTGGCGCCCTGACGCCCCTCGACAGTTACATGAATGAACGCAAAATGAGCAAGGAAATCTTCTTCCCGGCCGATATTGGCAGTTTCCTCGTGAACGGTAAGACCTGGGCACTCCCGACTCCCAGCGGCGGCGCCACGAACTTCCTGGTTATTTTTAATCGGGACAGGTTCGAAGAGGTGGGGTTGCCCGACCGGGCTCCCCTTACCTGGCAGGAGTTTGCCAGCTTCTCCAAGAAGCTCGTGGAGTTCAGGGACGGCCAACTAGTGCGTTACGGCGGCAACATGAGTTACCAGTCTCAGCTTTTCTTGCCCATGCTCTACTCCAACGCCGGCCAGTACATCTCCCGCGACCTGCGTAAGATCACCTTCGACAGCCGTGAGGGTATCGAAGCGCTCGCGTTCGCCGTCAATTTCACGAACCAGGTAAACCGTGGCAAGGATCAGGTCGCCAACATCTATTCCCGCCAGGGGACACCCTTCTACACCGGTGCTGAGGCCATCTGGTGGACCAACGTCTCCGCCTTCTTCTGGATCGACGACCGGGCGAAGGGTATCCGCTACGGCGTCGGCTCGATGCCTTACAACGCCGACAACCCGAAGGCGGAATCGCATGGCGTGGTAGAAGGCGGCTGGGGGTATGTCCTGCCGGAAACCGGGAATGAGGCGCGCAAGTATGCCGCCTTCCTGCTGCTTGAGTGGTTTACAGTGGAAAGGGAGGGCGCAGGCTGGTTCATGCTGCAGCAGAAGCGGCCGTCACCGGTGATCGCCTATAACCTCAATCCCGACTACCTGA
>JBLNBY010000089.1:0-2678 GCA_050260295.1 Bacteroidota bacterium | reverse complement strand
AGTTGGAGTATGGCAAGGACGCGTTGGAGGTTCACACGGATGCGATCCAACCCGGACAGCGGGTGCTCCTGGCGGACGATCTGCTGGCAACTGGCGGCACGAGCTGGGCTGCGGCCGAGCTCGTCAAGAGACTTGGAGGCGAGATCGTCGGCTTTGCTTTCCTGATTGAACTTGCCTATCTGGGTGGCCGTCAACGCCTCGCAGGTTACCAGGTGGAGGCGTTGGTGACGTATGAGTCCTAGCGGTAGGGAGAACGAAGCCAGGCCTGCGGTCACGAGTGCACTTCCTGTGCCAGGTTCGGAGGGGGAGGCGGCGCGCCCTTCCCCCTCCACCGAGCCAGGCAATCCGGGTAACTCGGATACCTCGTCCATCCCGACTGAGGAGGAGATTACCGAGGCGCTCCTGCGCTACAATGCGCAGGCTCCGGTCGAACTCGTATCCCGCGCCTATCGTTTTGCCTATCGTGCCCATGCAGGCCAGCGCCGGGACAGCGGCGAGCTTTACTTCCAGCATCCGGCCGCGGTTGCCAGGATCCTGACCGGTCTTGAACTGGATGCTTCCACTGTTGCGGCCGGGCTCCTGCACGACGTCCTGGAAGATACCAGGGTTACACGCCAGGAATTGCAGCGTGAGTTCGGCGAAGAGATCACCCGCCTCGTCGATGGCGTCACCAAGTTGTCGAAGATCCCCTTCCAAAGCAGGGAAGAGCATCAGGCCGAGTCGCTGCGCAAGATGTTCCTGGCGATGGCGGAGGACGTGCGGGTCATCCTCATCAAGCTAGCGGACCGTCTGCACAACATGCGTACGCTAGACGGTCTGCCGCCGGAGCGCCAGAAGAAGATCTCCCGCGAGACTTTGGAGATCTATGCTCCCATTGCCCACCGGCTAGGTATGTTCGGGCTCAAGTGGGAGATGGAGGACCTTGCCTTCCGTTACCTGGAACCAGAAGCCTACTACGACCTGGTGCAGATGGTTGCCAAGAAGCGCCAGGAGCGGGAGGGCGAGGTGGCCGAGGCAGTGGCCATGTTGCGCCGCCGGCTGCAGGAGATGAATATCCGGGCGGAAGTGCAGGGCCGGCCGAAGCACTTCTTCTCCATCTACCAGAAGATGAAGCAGGGCAAGCAGTTTACAGAAATCTACGATTTACTGGCCGTACGGGTGATCGTCGATAGCATCAGGGACTGTTATGCCGTATTGGGAATGGTTCATTCGCTTTGGAAGCCAATTCCGGGCCGTTTCAAGGATTATATCTCGATTCCCAAATCCAATATGTATCAGTCCCTGCATACGACGGTGGTCGGACCGCGGGGCGAGCCGCTGGAGATTCAAATCCGCACCTGGGAAATGCACCGAATCGCCGAACGTGGCATTGCCGCACACTGGCTGTACAAGGAAGGCTACAAGTCGTCCCGTGAATTCGAAGAGAAGGTTGCCTGGCTACGGCAGGTCATGGAATGGCTGCGGGAGATGAAAGACCCGCAGGAATTCATGGAGACCCTCAAGATCGACCTGTTTGAGGATGAGGTGTTCGCCTTCACCCCCAAGGGGGATGTGAAGAACCTGCCGGCCGGGGCCACACCTGTCGACTTTGCCTTTGCGGTGCACACGGACATTGGTCTTCACTGCACGGGGGCAAAGGTCAACGGGCATATCGTGCCGCTCGACTACAAGCTGCAGAACGGTGATTTCGTCGAAATCCTCACGTCGAAAAACGCCACGCCCAGCCAGGACTGGCTAACATTCGTCAAGACATCGAAAGCCCGGAGCAAGATCCGGGCCTGGTTCAAGGAGACCCACCGCGAGGAGGCGGCCGGGGCCGGGCGTGAAAGGCTGGAGCAGGAAGCGCGCCGGCTGGGCTTCGAGGTCCGGGAAGTGATGGCCGCCGAAAAGCTGGCCGAGGTGGCGCGCCGTTACGGGATCGGTGACGTACCCGATCTCCTGGCGGCCGTAAGTTTCGGCAAGCTGACCGTCTCCCAGGTGCTGGGCCGGCTCGTCGGTCCGGAAGAGCTGGAGGCCAGAAGGCGGGCCCTAAGCCAGGCCGGACGCCGGCGCCGGGAGGGCGAGCGGGATGGGCTGGCGGGGACCGGCACGTCCCAGGGAGTGGCGGCGAGCACTGGAAGCCTGGCCGGACAGGCCCCGGGACAGTTTGGTTTTGGTGACGGTGAGCCCGGCGGTCAAGGACGCGGGGGCGGCGGACAGGTGATGCGGCTGTCCGACCGGGCACAACCGGGAGATGCAGCCGGGCGTTCAGTATTGGTAGCTGGTGCGGACAACCTGCTGGTGCGTTTTGCGCACTGCTGCAACCCGGTGCCGGGTGACGCCATCATCGGTTATGTGACTCGGGGGCGCGGGGTGTCGATTCACCGGGCCGATTGCCCTATATTGAAAGATGTTTCTGACAGTAATGTGCGGCGGATTCCGGTGGAGTGGCACAGCGGCGTTCTGGCGGCCTCATTTCCGGTGGAAGTCGAGATCGAAGCGATCGACCGGGTCAATCTGCTGGCCAATGTGTTGAACGCGGTGGTGGAGGGCGACACCAACATCGAGGCTGTGCAGGCCCACAGCACCAAGAGCAATTATGCCTACATCAATCTGGTGGTGGACATTCGCGACATCGCCCACCTCCAGAGAGTGCTCGACCGGATCCGCCGTGTGAGCGGTGTTATCTCAGTCAACCG
>JBLNBY010000088.1:0-2567 GCA_050260295.1 Bacteroidota bacterium | reverse complement strand
TACTCGTGATACAGCGTGTGATGAGTGAAAACCAACGGTGCTTCAGTCGTGCGGGCCAGCGAAAGAGCGACGCCGCCCAACAGGAAGGGTGTGTGCGAATGAATGACGTGGAGTCCGAGTTCCCGGACTCGCTGCCTCAGCCCGCGCTGGTAGGGTATGGCGAGACGAAAGCCCGGGTAATTGGGGGCAGCAACCGACGGGAAGCGGATGACCTGGATACGGCGGTCGGAGTCACCGGCAACGTTCGTCGCTTCGAACTGTTCATCCTGCTCATCTGCCTGCCCGTAACTGGGAGCAAAGATGAAAACCTCGTGTCCCCGGCGGACCAGCTCCTGGCTTGTCGTCTCGACCACTCGCACCACGCCGCTTAGATAAGGAAGGTAACTGTCCGTAAAGATGCCTACCCGGAGCGGCTGGCCCTCCTGGTCATCTTGGCGGTGCTGACCGTACCGGCCGTAGCGGCCGTCCATGGCTGACCCAGAGGAAATCGTCATGCTTTTGACTCCTCCTCTGCCGAACTCCGTCTGTGCCGGCTGGAGTTAGCGACGGCCTCTCTCCACTCACACAGCCGGCGGCCGATCTGGGCTTCCAGACCGTTTTCCGACGGTTCATAGTAGTGCCGTTCCCGGAGGATATCCGGCAGGTACTGCTGGACCACGAAGTGACCGGGGAAATCGTGTGGGTACAGATAACCCTTTCCGTGTCCCAGCCTCTCCGCCCCCGGATAATTGGCGTCGCGCAAATGCACGGGTATCGGGCCGAGTAACCCACGGCCCACGTCCTCACGAGCACGGGCCAAGGCCAGGTAACTTGCGTTGCTCTTGGGCGCGCAGGCGACGTAGACGGTCGCCTGGGCCAAGGGGATGGCCCCCTCGGGTAAGCCCACCCGCTCCACCGCCTGGGCTGCCGCCACTGCCACCAGCAGTGCCAGGGGATCGGCATTCCCGACATCCTCGGCCGCCTGTATCATGAGACGCCGGGCTATGAAAAGCGGATCCTCCCCCGCCTCCAGCATGCGCACCAGGTAATGCAGGGCGGCATCGGGATCGCTTCCCCGCAGACTCTTGATGTAGGCGGAAATCGTATCGTAATGGTTGTCTCCCTGCCGGTCGTACTGGAGTACCCGTTGCTGAATCGAATCCTCGGCCACCTGCAGGGATATGCGGATGACTCCCTCCTCGCCTGGCGGGGTCGTCAGGGCGGCCAACTCCAGGGCGTTCAGGGCCCGGCGGGCATCACCGGCTGCTACCTCCACCCAGTGGTCGATGGCGTCGGGTGCCACCTCCAGCCGGAGCTTGCCCAAGCCCCGCTCTGAATCCTTGATCGCCCGCCAGAGTATCTCACGCATCTCATCCCGGGTCAGCGACCGTAGCCGGAAGATCTGTGCCCGGCTGAGCAAGGGTGCATTGACCGAGAAAAAGGGGTTCTCGGTCGTAGCACCAATCAGGATGATCGTACCGTCCTCGACCGCCGGCAGGAGGGCATCCTGCTGGGCACGGTTAAAGCGATGGATCTCGTCGACCAGGACTATGGTCCGCCGCCCCGACAGCTTGCGCCGCTGGTGCGCCGACTCGATCACCTGGCGCAGGTCGGCCACCCCGGCGGTGACGGCATTGAGCGCCACGAATTCAGCGCCGGTATGACCGGCGATGACATGGGCGAGAGACGTTTTTCCCGTGCCGGGCGGACCGTAGAAGATCAGCGAATGCAGGCGGTCAGCCTCGATGGCCCGGCGTAAGAGCCTCCCCGGTCCAACTATCTCCTGCTGCCCGATGAACTCATCGAGAGTACGTGGCCGCATGCGGGACGCCAGCGGTTCACCGGTAGCACCGCCGGACTCTGACTTCTGCTTGAGCAAGCCATAATCAAACAGGTCCACGTCACTATTTCGCTCCTCACCGGGAGTCGTGCTTGCCTCTCGCATAATACCATTGCGCAAATCGCCTGCGCCGTCAAACCGTGAAACGCGCCGAACGTACAGCCCGTACGGAACACTGACTGCACGCGCCACAGAACCTGTACTGCCTCGTAACCCACCTCCATAGAATCCCTTTGGACGGGTATGACGCCACGGCACAAGCGGCCCGCCCGGAAGGAGAGTTCTGGATGGGTATGACCCTCGCAGTGCTGACGTTCATACATCTGCTGGGACTTGGTCTTTGGGTTGGTGGGATCGTCGCCCTGCTGGTGCTGATCACTCTCGCCGCCCGCGCTGCTGAGCAGGGTCGTAACGAAGCAGTACGTTCACTATCCCATGCAGCCTTCGTGCTCAACTGGATTATCATGGTTGGCGGGGCGCTGACCGTAGTGTCGGGCGTGATTCAGACCTTCGGTGCCTCGACGCCCTTACTCGATCTGACTGCCATGCCGCTCTTCCTCATGCAACTGTTGGGTTTCGTTGCGTTTACCGGCTCGGGGTTCCTGAATCGGGCGACTGCGGTCGCGGCCCAAAAGGGAGACGAATTGGCGCGCGGCAAGACGAATTACCTGGCTTTCCTGGCCGCCAACGGCAGGGCGGGCTGGGTTGGTTTCTTCGTTCTCATCTGCCTTCTCGGCGCGCTGGTTAC
>JBLNBY010000087.1:0-2663 GCA_050260295.1 Bacteroidota bacterium | reverse complement strand
GCTGCGGGTTCACACCACCCTCGACCTGGAGGTGCAGCGGGCTGCGGAGAGCGCGATGGTGGCACAGCCCAACCAGGGAGCGATCGTAGTCGTCGATCCGGAGGATGGCGGAATACTCGCCATGGTGGGCGGGCGCAGTTACACCGCCAGCCAGTTCAACCGGGCGATCTCCGCCTACCGCCAGCCCGGCTCCGCCATGAAGCCCTTCGTTTATGCCGTTGCATTCGAACAGGGCTATGGCATGGCCGACGCCATCTTCATCGACCAACCGATCACCATCGCCGGCTACAGCCCGGCGAACTTCCGTAACGAGTACCTCTGGACGACGGTCACCCTCAAGCATGCGGTGGTCGAGTCGCTCAACAGCATTGCAGTTCAGTTGTTGAACCGTGTGGGGATCGATCCCGTGTTCCGCCTGGCGCAGCAGGCGGGACTCCCGTTGAAGCCGGAGGACCGGACACTGGCATTGGCCCTGGGAGGGATCAAGGGAGTGACGCCACTGCAGCTGGCCGAGGCCTACAATGTCTTTGCCGCCGGCGGAGTTCACCGGCCGGTCTACGCCATCGCGAAGGTGGTTACCGACGACGGCCGGGTACTCGAGGAGTACACCAACGGCCCCGGCAGACGCCTTCTGTCGGCCGAGAGTACCTACCTGGTGACGAACATGCTGGAAGACGTCATCTTGAACGGTACGGGAAAGGCAGCCGCCATCGGGCCCGGTTACCCCGCCGCCGGCAAGACGGGCACCTCGGACGACCGAACGAACGCCTGGTTTGCCGGTTACACCCCGGACATGACGGCGGTGGTCTACATCGGTAACGACGACAACTCTCCTCTGGGGACTACGGGTGGCCTTGCGGCCGCCCCGGTGTGGGGCGACATGATGCACCGCATCTTAGCTACCAGGAAGAGCGTCGCCCGCGGCCGCTTTCCCCCTCCGCCCGGGATCGTGGCCGGGATTCCCATCGACTGGGTCACCGGTGGACTCGCCACGGAAAACTGCCCCACGGATCAAATAGAGTGGGATGCCTTCCGTGAATGGAGCACACCGGAGACTGTCTGTCAGCTTCACCCGGGGCCCGGGCTGCGCCCGCGGCAGGAATCACAGCCGAGCCAGCCAAGCCAGCCCGTACAGCCTACCCAGCCTGCCCCCGCCGAGCCCAGTCTGCCTGGGATAGTACTGCCGACACCACCCGGGTCCGTCCTCGAGCCGACCCCGGGATCGGGGACTCCATCACTGCCCCTGTCGCTCCCCTGGCCCCTCCAGCCGCAACCGCCGTCGCAACCGCCCGTCACGCCCTTCGACCTGCCTTTCCCATCCTCCGTGCCTGGTCCCTTCCCAACCGCCGGCGTGGCCCAACCCTGAACCCCCTGGGCGCTCAGCCCACCCACCCTGAGCCCGCCCCGGGCCCACTTTTGATACTCCGAACCCACCCTTCCCGCCTTCCAGGGTACCTGCAACGAGGTAGGTAGTTTTTATACCCACCCATAGCACCACGGCAGGTGAGAAATATACCTGGCCCAGCCTGAGAACGTTCCCACGATCTCATGATGGCCGCGGTCTTGTCCGGACCGCGAACCTGCCGGACCCCCCTCGGCACTGAAGTGCTGATAGCGCCACCGCCTACCGCCGCCGGAACACGTGGCGGACGCGCCGGGCTTCACACTACCCCGTTCGCAGGTACTTTTTGTGCCTACCCTGCCCTCGAGGGCAGGTAGTTTTTCTACCCGCCCTCCTGCTTGACAAGCCTTCCTCGTGAACCCCCGGCGTATAGTTGCCCAACTACACCTGCGTAGGCCGCAACGCGATGGCCCTTGATACACGACAAAGAAAAAGCCTCGACCCACTGCAACGGGCCGAGCCTTTTTCATGCGCACGATGTAGCTGCGTGACCGGGGCTTGATTGCGCCTGGCTCAACGCTTGCTGAACTGAGGCGCCTTGCGCGCCTTCTTCAGGCCGTACTTGCGACGTTCCTTCATCCGCGGGTCGCGGGTGAGGAAGCCTGCCTTCTTCAGCGGTGCCCGCAGCTCCGCCGCTTCCGCCTGGACGGCCCGGGCAACCCCGTGACGTACTGCGTAGGCCTGCGCCACTATGCCACCGCCTTCGACCTTCGCAATGACATCCCAGCGTCCCTCGACGCCGGCTACCCGGAAGACACTCTCTATCGCCTGCACCAGCAGGTCACGGCCAAAATACTCCTTGGCCTCTTTCCCGTTGACCAAGATACGGCCACTGCCCGGTACCAACCGCACACGGGCTACCGCCGTCTTCCTGCGTCCGGTGGCCAGAGGTATAGTCGCTGCCATCTCATTCCCTCCGCTCAGACTCATGAATAACCACTTCAGCCCTCGAGCACTTCCGGCTTCTGCGCTTCGTGCGGGTGCTGCGGTCCGCGGTAGATCTTCAGCTTGCGCAGTTGCTGCCGCCCCAGCGTGGTGTTGGGCAGCATACGCTTGACCGCAAGCCAAATGACCCGATCGGGATGCCGCTGCAGCATCTGCCGCGCCGTCTGGCTCTTGATGCCGCCCGGATGGCCCGTGTGCCAATAATAGATCTTATCGTCGAGCTTGTTCCCGGTCAAAACGACCTTATCGGCGTTTACCACGATGACAAAATCGCCCGTGTCCACATGCGGAGTGAAAACCGGCTTGTGCTTGCCCC
>JBLNBY010000086.1:0-4080 GCA_050260295.1 Bacteroidota bacterium | reverse complement strand
GCTCCCGGCCTGCAGGGGCGAGCTTGGGTGACACATCGGAACCACGCCCCAACGACGCGACCTCCGACCACCGATTCCAGCGGAGCCTGGATCGGGTGCAGACACAGCTCTGATGGGGAGGATCGACTCGATGCCTCCGCGCGACCTCGCCACGTCACGTCGTTCGCGCCACGTCGTTGAGATGCTCGGAGATGCTCGTCGGCCGCGTCACAGGATCACATCAGCAGGACGGGAGCGGGGAGGTGGGGTGTCTGTGGCCCAGCCTGGCGGGGGCCCCTCGCGGCTGCCAGTGGCAACCGCCGCCAAAGCCCAGGGTTGGGCCAGGCAGCATACCCGGCCCGCCGCTCCTGGCCCCCGACCTGCGCCTGCCCTTCCCCCTGACGATTATCCCCTACTTCTCTGTCTTCTCTACTACTTCTCTGTCTTCTCTACAGGATATCCGCTGCTCACCCAGGCCTCGGTGCCGCCCTCGAGGTTGTAGATCCGGGTGAGGCCGATCGCCGCGGCCATCTCGCAGGCGAGCGCGCTCCGGACGCCGACGGCGCAGACGAACACGACGTCGTCCGCGCGGAGGTGCTCGCGGGGCCGGGCGAGGAGGGCGTTGAGGGGGACGAGCCGTGCCCCCGGGATGTGGCCCGCGGCGTACTCGTCCGGCTCTCGGACGTCGACGAGCTGGGACCCGGCGGCGATCAACTCCCGGGCGCGGTCGACGTCGATTCTCAGGAAGGGCTCGTCCGGGTCGGGCAGTTGTCCACTCACCAGATCACCTCAGTCAGGTTTCTGCCTCTGAGTCTACGGGTTCGGCCGAGGGACTGTCAAGCGCAGGTGGGTGTGCGGTCGCGGGTGGCGTGGCGTCCGCCGATCGTGCGCGCGCTCGGGAACTCGCTGTAACGCCCCGTCGCGGGCCGGCGTTTGGGATTGTGTGGGGGCGGCGTATCGTGCTGCCCCGCGGCTGGCTGGCGCTCCTCCTCGCCGCGCTCGACTTCGCTGCTTCGCATCCGAACGACCGTGCCAGCCTGTCTCTCGCGACAGCCCGGGGATCAGGCGACCCGTCTCGCGGCTCTCGGCGTGGTAGTGACATAGTCACTGCGTGACCAGAGACAGTTGACCGCCAGGCCCTCGGCTGTATAATGGCTATTATGGCGAGCGATGGCGCTGGCGCTGGCCTCGACGGCGGTTTCGAAGGCTCGACAGTGGTCCTCCCGCTCCGGAGTGGCTGGGCGGTTCGGAGGAGGGCGTATATGGCTAGGATGGCTCTCTTGCGCAGGTCGCATCGGGTCGACGACCCGAGTGCTCTCTCCGATTCCGATTCGCCACTTGGGACGGGGCCTTGGACAAGCCGTCGTGGTGCTGCTGGGCAGGCGCTGGTCGAGATGGCGCTGCTGGTGCCGTCGCTGTTGCTCATAGTCCTTCTTGCAGTTGATTTTGGCAGAGCGTTCTACGACTACGAGCGCTTGACTAATGCCGCTCGTGAAGGCGCAATGTGGATAGCGAGGAATCCGGCCATTACCTCTGCCAATCTGGGAACGCTTGACAACGAAGACGAGAACGAGCACATCGACAAGATCCTTGCTCGCGTCAGAAGTGAAGGAGGCACCTGCTCGGGCGGTGCGGTGACTTTGGATGGAGTCCCCAACCCCGGTCCCACCACGGCGGTCGTGGCGGTGAAGTGCCAATTTCAGTTGTACTCCCCGATCGGTAGCCTGATTGGTGCGTCGGAGTCGAACCAGATCACCCTGAGGAGCCAGGCTAGCATGCCTCGTTAAGGAGGTAGGAGGCGACTCTCATGAAGCCGGTGAGCAATCGGGATTGCCTTCGATCCACCAAGATGAGACAAGACCGTGCGAGTGGGCAAGCGCTAGTCGAGTTCGCTCTAGTAGCCTTCGTCTTTGTGCTTCTCGTTATGGGGCTGGTAGACTTCGGTCGCGCCGTGTTCACTTATAACACGTTGTCGAACACTGCTCGTGAAGGCGCTCGTTATGCTGCAGTCTTGCGGAGCAATAGTGGTGCCTTGGCTCCTCCAACGTGCGATAACGTCCTCGACCACATGACAACTCTTGGATTTGGCCTGGAACTAGAAACCTCGACAACTGCTATCGCTTGGGGAGCGTACCCCTCGTCGGTGACTCCGGAGTTCGGCAAGTGCAACGCCTCCAACGATTGGAGTAACAGCCCAAGCTGGTTTCCACGTGTGAATGACGCATCAGACTACCAAGTGGTGGTCAAAGTAAGGTACAGCTTCGCACCTATTACGCCGCTAATCACTGCTGTGGTCGGGAACTCGCTTGAGCTTGAGGCTATGTCATCGATGATCACTCACTACTGACGCCTGCGGATACCCAGGGTCTGTGAGTAGGAGGAACCGCAATGAACAGACCTCGAGTGTTGCCACCAGAGGGCGGTCAGGCATTGGTGCTGTATGCACTGATGCTGTTCGTCTTGATCGGCATGGCCGCACTTGTGGTTGACGTAGGGCGTGCCTATGCAGAGCGCCGTTTTATGCAGAACGGTACAGATGCCGGTGCTTTGGCGGCTGCCGGGCACCTAGCTAGCCTCCTTGCACCCTGCGATCCTGATGTGACCACCAACTGTGTCGATGGTCTGGTATACAGAGTATCAGAGGACGAGTTGTTCAAGATCGCTAGGGGTGCAGTCTACGCCAACCAAAGCGGTCTTGGTTACGTCGATCCTGGCGATCTCGCAGCGTGCCCCGGCACTCCCTCGTCCAACCGGAATCCCTCCGTGACGGTGCAGTACTATCGATGGGGAGACGTCAATCTCTACGATGTCGGTTGCGGTGTCACCGATTTGATACCCGGCGATGCCTACAAAATCGTGGTGACCGCTCATACTGACTGGCAGGCTTGGATTGCGGGAGCCATCGGACAACAGAACGTGCAGGCTGGAGCCCGTTCAGTAGCTCAGATCGCCGGTATGGATGAGGACAGTGGGCCATTATGGCCGATGGTTCGTCGGCGGAGTGTCGTCCAACCGTCTAGCGTGAGTCCTGGCCCACCGTACACCTTCTGGAGTCCCAATATCGCTGGAGATGAAGACGGAACCTCCGGGTCCTTCAAGGCAACAGTTAGCTTCGGTATGTACTCGAACCGCAACAATGGGCCTCACACGGGAGGCTATTCGCCAAAGGCTAACCCGAAGATTCAGCCGCTCGACGCGTCGAAGACTCCTAGCTCGTCCGTATGGACAACGAAGGCGAACCAGTCGGGCCATAGTGGCTGCGGGTTTTGGGATACCCGCGCAAACCAGAAAGAGTGCGGCTTCTTCGCAGTGGAAGACAATCTTGTCGACCTTCCGAACTGGTTCCACTATGGGTTCAGTGGAACGATCAGTCTTGAGAACGAATGGTGGGAAGGGGGTGCAGGAAACCTAGACTGCGGTGGATTAGCACCGCGGAGCTGCCAAGTGCCCAACCAGAGCGAGTTCGCTAGCTTGGCAGATGGTGGGGACGGGTATGCTCTTGGCCCTGTACCGAGCGATTACCACCGTTCGGTTGGAGGTCGCTGGCCTGCTGCTGGGGACTGGGTGGAGACCTATTCGGGCAACCTCGGCGCAAACATCGGGCAACAGATAAGGGACTTCATTGATAGGAATCCTGCTCCAAACTGTCCATATAGCAGTCTCTATGGACCCTGTGTCTACGCCAAGGTCTATCTCTGGGAAGGCGGGCAGGTGTATGCCAACGGGGAATGGCACCCCTGGACGGAAGACGGAAACGATGAAGTGAACGGACCCACTAGCACACCGGACCGTGTGCACCTGGTGGACGTCTGGATGTTTGTCTTCTACAAGGACTTGGTAGAGTCAAGCGGGATGAGCCGGGTTCAGGGCTTCTTTGTGTCGAAGGGTATCCCGGGGCCCGTAGACGGCGATCCTGGCAAGCCCAGCCGGATGGCTAACCACTACTTCCTGGTGAACGACTAGCCTGCTCGTCATACCATCTTGTGGTTGAAGCGGATGCTGTTCGCGAGTAGAGTCGGCGGCTGCTGATGAGTCCATGCGCCTCACGTCCCGCTTGGAGTCTCTCTCCACGCTGGACATCAGGACGTCGATGAGAGGAAG
>JBLNBY010000085.1:0-10682 GCA_050260295.1 Bacteroidota bacterium | reverse complement strand
GGCGGATCAACGGGGAAGGGATAGGCCACGTTCGTGTAGTTGGGGCGGCCGAAGCCAAGCAACTGCCAGTTGCTGGGGACGGGAATCGTATCCCACCCGGTGTCGTCGTAAGCAGGAACGTGGCAGTCGGGCGGCAGTTCGGCAGGCGACGAAAGGTAGAGGAACTTCCACTGGCCACTCAGAAGGCGGAAGTAGGGTGAGGCGCCCCGGTCCCCGACCAGGGCCGAAGTGATGTCGGCGTAAGGAATCCAGGGGATGCGCCCCGGTTCGCACCCCCAGGAGAGAACGTCGAGGTCATCCCAGTCACGGCCGAGCTGGGTAGTAATGACCGATTTAGCAGTCTTGCCAGTGCCGGCCGATTCTGCTGACATGCGATTACCTCCTCTTGTTTACTGTGCTATTCTCTTGTGAACTGTTTTTGATTCGCAACTTTTTGTGAGTATGGCCGGTCAGTTTTCTGAAGCACCGGTTGAACCAAGTTTTCCTTGACTAACGTTCGTTTTCCTTTCACAAACACCTCCCGGAAAACACAGCACCGCGTAAATCCGCCTGGGATAACAGGCCGCCGGGAACGATGGGCACATGGCCGGCCAGCGCCATACATTTGACCCGGGACTACTAGCGCTCCGGACAGGTATCCTGCGTATTCTCTTTCATCAGGTAGGGCTGTAAGCCCCGGCCCTATAACAATCAGTAAGGGGAGGTATCAATTCATGGGCGGCTTTGGAACCTGGGGGCCTAGAATGACGTTCGTGATCTTCTTGATCCTCATCCTCCTCATTCTGGGTGACGCCTAAGCGGTAGCAGCCGGAAGCAGTTAGCCAGGTACAGGCAGCTTTCGGTCGGGTCATGTGCCCGGCAGCCGGTGTCCTTTTGCGGACACCGGTTCGTTGTATGCCCGGTGGGCGGTGGCTGTACGGTGAAAATCGGGAACGGGGATGCCCTATTTGAGGCTGTGACGTGAGCCTGCCAATGTAAGCAATGGAAACGCGTCCGCTCTCGTCACCGAGATTTGAGACGCCTGGGACTCCCAGGATGGAAGGTCCACGAAATTGCGAACGCGCGCCAAGGACCGTGGCTAAGGCCTGACGGTTGCGGGTCAGGGGCATCTCCGGGTACAAATTCTGACGGATGGTCGAGACTACCCGGCGAAGCTGCAGATCCAGGCGGGGCAGACGACATCCAGGGGCATTGAGCTGGTACTCGAACAATAGGATGGGGTTGCCGAGCGCCGGGTAGGTGCAAGATGCGCCGTCCCTTGCGGGCGGCGGTGGTGCAAAATGCGTCAGCCCTCCCCCTACCCTACCTGGCCAGACGGTACCTACAAGGTCGTTCACGCGGGAGACGTACCGTCGTACAATATGGGTATAGGTAAAGCTGAGCAAGCGAGCGTAAAGGGGGAGGGGACGAATGTCCGACATCGTCAAGGTGTCCCGTAAGGGTCAGATTACGCTGCCAGCTCGATTGCGCAAGCGATTCAACATTCAACCGGGGACGTATCTTCGGTTCATCGAGGAGGAGCACGACTTCCGGGTTACGCTGGCGCCTGCAGGGATTGCCAGCCTGCGAGGGCAAGTGCCGGTCCAAGGTCCCCAGGATTTCAAGAAAGCTCGTCATGCGGCCATGGAGGAGCGTGCTCATGCACAGACTCCCAGCCGTTGATGCTAACATCATCCTACGTTTTCTCACGAACGACGATCCGTTGAAGGCAGAGGCCTGCGCGGCGCTGCTCGAACGAATAGAATGCGATGAGGTCCAGGTTTGGCTTCCGGATTTGGTCCTGGCAGACACGATTTGGACACTGGAGAAATTTTACGGAGTGAGC
Organism: Bacteroidota bacterium; assembly: GCA_050260295.1. Taxonomy (GTDB): domain Bacteria; phylum Bacillota; class Limnochordia; order Limnochordales; family DUMU01; genus DUMU01. The sequence continues at coordinate 8,857 of JBLNBY010000085.1, read as the reverse complement.
AAGGCTAGGATCGCTGAATTGACAGCTCCGATCGTCAGCCTACGCGGCCTACACTGCGCCAAGAAGGATGTTGTCTTTCTGGCTCTCCGCCTCTATGCACGCCATAACGTTGATTGGACGGACGCTTTCGTTGCTGCCCAACTTCTCTCTCAGAATGAGTCGAGCATCTATTCGTACGACAGGGATTTCGATCGCATTCCAGGGATCGTGCGACGAGAACCCTGAGCCACGTCGGGAGCCGTACGGCGCGGGAGCAGCGTTTGGCCGAGCAGGATACTGGTGGCGTGCGAGCGAATGCCAGGGGAGAGCGGTTGGCTACCTGGTGGTTACCTGGCCGGCCGGTGAGAAGGTACCATGACAGCCGGGAGTTCAAGGAGTGTGTAAAAACCGTATGGCAGCAGTGCAGCCGGTACAGTCCGGCGGCGTCGACTGGTACGACGTCAAGCAGTGGGGAGTAGAGGGCAAAGGCTGGAATGACACGGAGAGATACTTTGACCGTTTGCCGGCGCGGGCCAAAGGAAAGGTGCGGCCGGAAGTCTGGAATCTCAGCCGTGATTCCGCCGGCATGCTGGCGCGTTTCGAGACTGATTCGCGGGAAATTCACGTCAGGTGGCAGCTTCGTTCCGAGGCGCTGGCGATGCCACACTTCGCGGCCACCGGCGTGAGCGGCGTCGATCTCTATGCACGGACGCCAGAGGATAAGTGGCGTTGGGTGGCGACGGGGCAGCCCGACAAGTACCCCGTGGTGGAGAAACAGATAATCAGCAATCTTGATCCGGGCTGCCGTGCGTACATGTTGTACTTACCGCTATACAACGGCGTGGAAGGTATCGAGATCGGTGTTGCCGCCGGGGCTGCCTTTCAACCCCTGCCGCCGCGCCGGCAAAAGCCGATTCTCTTTTACGGTACCTCGATCGTCCAGGGGGCGTGCGCTTCCCGGCCCGGAATGTCTCATGTGGCGATTCTCGGACGGCGGCTCAACCAGCCCGTCATCAACCTGGGCTTTTCCGGCAACGCCCTGATGGAGCCGGAAGTGGCTGATTTGATCGCTGAGCTCGATCCGTCGGTTTTCGTCATCGACTGCCTGCCCAACATGTATGCCAGCCTGATCGAAGAGCGGGCCGAACCGCTGCTTCGCAAGGTGCGGGCGGCTCATCCGGAAACCCCGATAGTGCTGGTGGAAGACCGCAGCTTCACCAATGCATACTTCCTGGCAGAGAAGCGTGAGTATCATGCTGCCAGCCGGGCTGCTTTCCGGGCGGTGTACGAGAAGCTGTTGGCCGACGGCGTCAAAGGTCTTTATTATATCGAAGGTGAAGGGTTGCTGGGTGACGATGGCGAGGCGTCGGTGGACGGCTCCCATCCCACTGACGTCGGTTTCATGCGTATGGCCGACATTCTTGAGCCGGTACTCCGGCCGCTGGTCGAGGCGTGAATCGCCTCGGCCATGCCCTCCTTGACGAGTCCATCCTGCGCGGCCGGGACGGCCGCGGCTTTTGGTCGCAGGACGGCCAGGCGACCCTTCTCCAGGGTAAACTCGGCTGGCAGATGACCAACGACTTCGCCGTCGGCATGGACGCTCAAGTGGGATGGCCCCTCCACACGCAGGCGGTGGCAGCGCTCCAGGTGAACCTGGGGGTCCTTGAGGTGTTCGCCGCGGGCCAGGGCGGGGAGGAGTCTCATGATGTGCATGCGGCCCAAGTCGCCGGCGATTACTACGTCCAAAAGCCCGTCGTCCATACGGGCGTACGGAGTCATCTTCAGACCACCTGCATAACAGGTTCCGTTGCCGACAGCTACCATCAATGCTTTTCCCTGCCATTGGCCGGTCTCCCAGACGAGAGAGAGGGGAGCGTTGCGGTAGCGGATCAATTCATAGAGTATACCAGCCACGTACATGGCCGGACCGGGAAGGCGGACACGGATGCGGTTGATCAACGCGGCCACCTCGGCGTCGAAGCCGACCCCGGCCACATTGATGAAAGGCCTGCCATTCACCCTCGCCACGTCCACGAAGCGGACTTCTGCAGTCAGAAGCGCGCGCAAAGCCTGGCGGGGGTCGGTGGGCAGCCCCAACCCGCGGGCGAAGTCGTTACCCGTACCCAGCGGTAAAACACCGAGCGGGGTGACCATCGCTTCGGGGTTCACCCTGACATGCTCCATGGCAGATTCCCCGGCAGACTTACCGGTATGTGTCCCGGCATCGCTGGTGGCCTGTACTATCCCGCGGACTACTTCCTGGCAGGTGCCGTCACCGCCCACGGCCACGATTCGCCGATACTTGCGGTAGTTGGCGGTGGCCAACTCCAGAGCATGGCCCGCCCCTTCCGTACGTACAACCTGATACTTGATCCCCTGGCTCTGGAGGTCGGTCGCGATCGTGGGCCAGAACCGGGCGGCCCGCCCGCCTCCGGCTGTCGGGTTGAGTATGAAAAGCCACTGCTGCTCGTCACGTTCCAATAAGGCTGCCCCCCAACAGATGTCAAGGGTTACATATGAGTCAAAGGTCACAAACAATTACACATTGGCCACGTTCAACACCGACTCCTGCCGCGGGGAGGTCGACTTCATCTCAATGAAGCTGGTGACTGCGGCAACCACTGTTTCTACCTGCACTTCCGTCAGATGCGGAGAGACAGGCAGAGAAAGGACTTCCCGGCTGGCCAGGCGGGCCTGCGTGAGCAGACCTGAACGGAAGGGATACCCTTCAGTCTGGTATGCAGGTTGGTCCGGCAGAATGAGTGGATAATATATGGCTGTCTCCACACCGGCGGCAGTGAGAAACTCGCGCAGCTCGTCCCGATAGGGAGTGCGTAGTGTGTATTGGTGGTAAATATGGTTGGCGAACGGCGCAGCCAACGGTGGCTGGCAGTCAGGCAGTTCGTTCAAAACCTGCGTATAGCGGTCGGCAATCTGGCGGCGCCGGGCATTCCAGGCATCGAGATGTCTCAGCTTGACACGGAGGATGGCAGCCTGCACCTCGTCGAGGCGGCTGTTGATACCCATCATTTCGTGGCAGTAGCGGGAAGACTTGATCCCCTGCTGGCGAAGGATGCGGACCTTTATCGCCAGCCCGTCGTCGTTGGTGGTTACCAACCCCCCGTCCCCAGCTGCTCCCAGGTTCTTGGTCGGGTAGAAGCTGAAGGCGGCCAGATCCCCAAAGCTGCCGACCGGCCGGTCGTACCAGCGGGCACCAAAGGCCTGGGCGGCATCTTCCACCAGAAACAGGCCATAACGATCGGCCAGCTCCCGGTAGGCAGTAAGGTCGGCAGGCTGGCCGAAGAGGTGGACCGGAATGATCGCCCGGGTCCTGGAAGTGATCAATTCTTCCACCGCTTGGGGATCGAGGTTGAAGGTATGAGGATCGATGTCTGCGAAAACCGGAACCGCTCCCACGCGACTGATGACCGCCGCAGTGGCAAAAAAGCTGAAAGGACTCGTAATTACCTCGTCTCCCGGCCCGATCCCCAGTGCCATCAGGGCGAGCAGGAGTGCATCCGTACCGCTGGCGCAGCCAACCGCATGCCGGACTTCCAGGTAATCGGCGGCCTCGGCCTCAAAGGCAGAGACTTCCTCACCGAGGATGTAGCGTCCGGAGACGAGCACCCGCCTGAGCGCGTCGTCTATCTCAGGGGCGATCAAATGGTACTCCTGACCGAGGTCCAGCATGGGAACGACAGCTTCAGCCGTAAGTTGGTTGACCGGGACACGGGTGGCGGCTCGCACAGAATTGGCGCTCCTTCACTGCAGGAATATTCCTCGCCGGGATTGACGCAGGAATTCTATCAAATGTTGAACCAGGGTAGAGTGGGGGAATTCACTGGTGAGCTCTTCGATGCTTGCGGTCAGGGTCTGGTCGGTGCGATAGATTGTCTTGAATGCCCGCTTGAGATCGGAGCGGTCTTCAGGTGAGATCTCGTGTCGACGCAGGCCTACCACGTTGATGCCGTGAACTTGCGGGGGATTTCCGGCCACCATCAGGTACGGAGGGATATCGGCCGTGATGCAGGTTACTGCCCCGACCATGGCCAGCTGGCCGATGCGTACACCGGAGACGATCTCGCTGAGACCGCTGATCACCGCTCCGTCCTCCACGGTGACCGAATCTTCCAAGTGGGTTGCCTGGGTGATGATGACGCCGCTGCCAATCCGGCAGCCTGCACCCAGGTACACATGCCCCATGATGAAGTTGCCGTCTCCCACCCGGGTCGGGCCGGTTACAGGGTTTCCGGGGCGAAGGAGTGCATACTCCCGAATGATGTTGTCCGCCCCGATGATCAATTCCCCAGCGTCACCGGCAAGTCTTTCGCCAGCGGCATGAATGACGGGATTGCCAGAATCACTGACACCGATCAGTCCGCCTGCGTATATGCGGGTCCGAGGGCCGATCTCCGTCCGTCCGGTTATCGTAACATGTGGCCCGATGACGCACTCTTCATGGATTACGACTTCCGGCCCGATGGTCGTATATGCTCCGACCTGTACATCCGCCGCCAGCCGGGCGGATTCGCTGACGTGGGCCGTCGGGTGAACCTTTTCTCTCAACCCCAGCACCTTGCGCCCGGTCGCCAACCTCTTCGCTCCTATCTGCTTTCGCTCCCGCCCGTTGCTTGGGTCCGAAATCCGATTGCAATCCAAGGGAGGCTTTCACATGAGTTCGGTTCGGGCGAGAGGATCTCCTGCTGCCAAAGAATTGGTGGAGGAGACGAGAAAGGCGAAGAAGGTTAACATGTACGCAGGAAGCGTGGCCGAGGAGGTATCGACGTGCGTTGTCCGGCATGTGGTCAGCAGGTGGCGTTGGCAGAGCGTTGTCCCTACTGTGGTACATCGCTTCCTGACCGGGAGAAAGAGATGACGAACAGTTCGGCAGGCAATGATGGGTCCTGGCAGGCCATCTTCCGGGGGCGAGCCACGAGCAAACAGTCCCCGCGTCCCTCTGGGGGCTTCAGCCTCTGGCAATGGATCATGAGGGTCATCAGGCTTCTGGCCAACCCCCGGGTGGCTGCCTGGCGCAAAGTCCTATTCTGGGTTGTCCTGTTCTATATCCTCTCCCCGGTTGATCTGCGACCGGATTTCATCCCCCTTCTGGGTTGGCTGGATGATCTGCTCCTTGGCCTCGTTGCCTATCAGTTTCTTTCCCACGGCGAAAGGTAGCACTTCATTCAGGGTCCTGGGCCAATCAGCCCTTCGTCTGGTCGTAGAAGCCTCCCTGTTCGTAGGTGACACCGGCCTTATCCTTGGGACGGAAGGTGACGCAGCAAGTGTCGGTGGTGTTCTGGGCGTGGCGTTCCAAGACGCCTACCTCACCTACTTCTTCTTTGACCAGCTTGCCCGGCAGCGTGCCAGGCCGGTTGACTGCCACCTCAATTTCGGACGCGTTGCAAAAATCGTTCTTCCAGAACACACAGTTGCTGACAGTACACTTTACCTGCGGCAAGGTTACCATCTCCTCAAGCGTTTGTGAGTAGTTCGCCCTTCGGTTAACTTGCCGCCAACCTGCCGGCGATATTCTATGACGGCTCGGAGGCTCTTTGGAGGCTGGAGGATACCATAGGAGGACAACCTCTTCGATTCGACACACCATCCGGGGGGCAGGTGGTAGAGTAGGGGCACGTATCCCCCAACCAGCAGTTGGATCCGCAGAAGTGGAGTGAAAGAGGTGGCGTCGTCGCAGGTCAGCAGCTACCAGCGCATAGGCGCCCGCCTACGGCCCGAAAACCGGCTGCATCCCAACGCGACCGGCAACGGTATCGATCTGCACCAACGCTTGGAGGCCTGGAAGTGGGTAGTCGCCGCCGCTCTCGTCGGCTTCATCTTTTCCCTGGCCCGATGGGGGGAGATTGCTCCGTTTGGTTACGCGTGGTATGTGGCCGCTCTGGTTGGCTTGCCCCGCCGGAGGTCACCGGCCGGAGCCAGGGTGACTGCAGGCGGGGCCTCGGTTGAGAACGTGGCCGGGTTGGACAAACCAGCCGGTACCAATCTGCGGGAAAGGCTGGTTTTGGCCGGCGCACTGGTTGGGGCGGCGGCCGGTCTCATCAACCTGGGCTGGCAGACGGTAATGATTGCTTTGCTGGCCGGGAGCCTATCGTGGGGATTGGCCGGTCCCTGGAGGGCTTCCCGTCGTAGTTCCAATGCCCAGCCTTCATGGGTTTTCGCCGGCGCGGCGGCTGTGGTTCACGTGTTCCTGCTTTTCCTGGTAAGTGCATTTGCAGATGAGCTCTTTTTTGCTATCCCGCTTCTACTTCTGCAGGGCGGTGTCGTCTTCGTCGGGATCATCCTTTTCGAACCTGTCTGGCGTCTTTTGTGGCAGAAGTTTTCTGGCAACTACCCGGCCCGGCTGGATCGACCTACCCAGGTAGGGTTGCTCGTGGGGGCGGCACTCTGGGTTGCTGTGCTGGCCTATCTCGACCTGGGGTTCGGAGTGTTCGAGCCGTCACTGGTGGTCACCCTGGCAGCTACCCTGATGGCAGCGGCCGCCGGCGGTCCGGGAGCAGGAGCGGCTGCCGGCGTGGTACTCGGGTTGGCGCAGGCATCCGTATCCCATCGGCCGGCCATCATGGTCCTGGCCGCGGTAGGAGGGTTGTTCGCCGGCAGCTTTCCGGCTGGTGGGCGTTGGGGTACGGCCGCCTGGTATGGCTTGGGGATGATCACCACCCTGCTTGGGGTATTCACCGGGCTGACGGTCGAGGCCAGGGCGACGTTCGCCGAGCAACCGTACGTTTACGGCATTTCCTATGGGGCAGCTGCCCTGCTTTTCCTCGCGGCGCCCCCAGGCTGGCGGGAATGGGTCCGGAGGCTGTGCAGTCCCCCGGAGGACCTGCAGATCGCCGCGGCCGAGGCCATGCACTTGCGCCGGCAAATGACCGGGCGCCTGCGCGGCGTTAGCGAAGTGCTGCAACAAGTGTCCTCAGTCTTTGACCAGTTGCCCACGATCCGTTCCGCACCTTCGTCTTCCGCAGCGGGAAGGTTGTCCGGGCAGTCGACCACGGTCGATGTCTTTCTTCGTGAGGTGGACGAGGATTGCTGCCAGTCGTGCGCGGTCCGGAAAGTCTGTTGGAAAGAACGTTCACAGGAGACTTATTGGGCTCTCATCGACCTGCTGGCGGCGGGGGAAGGCAGGGGAGAGACCAGGATCGAGGATATACCTGCCCCGTTGCGCCGGCGGTGCATTCGTCCCAAACGATTGGTGGCGGTCGCCAACCGCTTCCTCTACTTCTCCAAGCTCGAGACCCATTGGCAGCAGAGGGTATGGGAGAGCCGGCGCCTGGTGGGTGGCGAATTACGGGGGCTCGCCCAGCTCATGGATGTACTGGCTGCGGAGATGCAGACGGAGGTCAGGATGAATTCCGGGTTGTCGGCTCGCCTCGAGGCGGAGTTGGCCGGACGCGGCTTTCCTCCCTCCCTGGTAACCGTGGTCGAATCCGGTGGCGGACGCCGGGAGATCGAGACGACGCTCTGGCTCGAGCGGGCGGAGATTGCACCGGAATGGGTATCGCGCCTGTCTGCCGTCTTGTCCGTGGCCGCCGGGTTGCGTCTCTCCTGTCAGCTGGCCAGGGTAGAAGAAGAGACCCGCTTCGACCTTCTTGACCATTTCGACTATCAGGATGGGGCTGGGTTGTCTGCGGCTGCAGGCAGAGCCGGCCGCTTTCCGCCGGCGGTCAGGGCTACCTACCGGCTGACCCCGGCACAACAGTTGCAGATACGTTGGGGAACCAGGGTTGCCCCCAAGACGGCGGCGACGGTTTCGGGAGACGCGGTCATCCGCTTTCCCCTGGGAGTCGAACGCGAGGTGATAGCCGTAAGCGATGGGATGGGTAACGGGTGGTCGGCAGCGGACGAAAGCCAGGCTGCCATGGAGATGCTCCGCAGGCTCTTGGTAGCCGGTTTCAGCCCCGAGTTTGCCGTCCGTACGCTCAATGCGGCGCTTCTGCTCCGTTCCGAAGAGCGGTTTGCCACCCTCGATCTGCTGACTGCCGATCTACACAGTGGGTTTGCTGAGTTGATCAAGATCGGTTCACCGCCTACCTTCCTCCTGCATGGCAACACGGTGCAGACCATCACTGCTTCCACGCTGCCGGTGGGGATCCTGGCAGGTATTCCGGTAGAGCCGCGCCGCATCCGTCTCTATCCGGGAGATCTTCTAGTGTTGACTACGGATGGGGTGATCGAGGCGGGCTGTGATGGTGTCCCGGGCGGGGAGTGGCTGGCGCGCCGTCTGGTGGACCTGAAACGGCGTGACCCGCAGGAAGTAGCCGATGAATTGTTTGCGATGATCCTGGAGCGGACCGATGGTGAACTGACTGACGATACCACCATCGTGGTCGTGCAGCTCGAGCCCTGTATCGGGGCGTGGGAGGCGAAGGAAGACGACAAGGATGTCGCCCCGGCCATGGATGAGTACGTTCGGTTGTCTTCGGTTTTGCTTCCTCCCCTGGACTAAAATCCTGGAAAAGCATAATATTAACTGGGAGTGTCCCGGAAAACAGAAAACGCCGGGCACAGGGCAGGTGTCATCCGGGTGGTGAAAGGAGCGAACCAGAGATGTCGTGGCAGGCCTGGGTTAACATCATCCTTGGTATCTGGCTCATCATTTCGCCGTTCATCCTCAGGTTCAGTGACCAGGCGACACCCATGTGGAATAGCATCATCGTTGGCGTTGTGGTCGCAATCCTTTCCTACCTGCAGAGCACGCAACAGAATCGGTAGCAGGCGGTCTTTCTCCGGTCCTTCTGGAGTGTTATGTTAGCCATCGGTTTGGAGGTTTCTGCGTGAAGAAAACCCGCCCGACATGATGACGCCTGCCTCCCACCTCCCCGCCCGCCGCGGGGAGGTCTCGCGTCTTATGGGTGGAAAGGAG